>DASTZC010000026.1 GCA_035764505.1 Candidatus Polarisedimenticolia bacterium | reverse complement strand
GGGCGGCTGTTTTTTTTGCGCTGATCTCTATCCTTAGGGGGGGTGTGGGGGGGACGGCACTCGCCGCTCCCGCCGGGCAGATTCTGGTCAACCGCGCCGAAGCCTCGCACGACGTCGCCGGCGGGGCGAGCTTGACCACGGTGTCGAACACCGTTTCCACGCTGCTGCCGCCCGTCTCGGGAGTGGCCCTCACACCCGACGAGGCCGTGGTTTCCGGATTTGTATCGCCGGCCGCCGGCATCGTGCGGCTGTTCACGCTCACCAACCTCGCCAACCGCGACGACAGCTTCCGGATCACCGCCGCCGGAGTCACGGCTCCCGCGTCGCTGACCGCGATCTACTTCGACCTGAATGCCAGCGGTGTGCTGGATGCCGGCGACGCGCCGGTGACGATCGGTGCGACCTCGTCGCCGGTTCTCTCCCCCGGCGGCAGCCTCGGAGTGCTGGTGGTCTACTCCGCGATCGGTCTCGCCTCGGGCAGCCTCGTGAATGTCAGCCTCGCCTGCGAGAGCCTGCTATCCGGATCGGTGAACGGCCTCGCCACCGACGGCGCGGTGATCCGCGATCAGGTGGGAGGCGGCGCAATCTTCAGCGACCCGGCCGCTGCCGGCCAGCCGCCGCTGAAGACCGCCGATGGAGCGGCGCGCACGACCGCCGCCCGCGGCACCGAGGTGCAGTTCGAGATTGCCTTCGCCAACAGCGGGACGGCCACCGCCGCCAACGTGGTGCTGAGCGATCCGCTCCCCACCGGTCTGGCTTATGTGCCCGGCACCCTGGCTCTGGACGGAATCCCGTTGACCGATGGGGCCGATGCCGACGCCGGCGAGGCCTCGGCCGGCTCGATCACGGTCCGCTGGGCCTCGGTGGCCCCGGGGGAAACCCATCGCGTCGCCTTCCGCTGCCGCGTCGACATGGCACTGGCGCCGGGACTGCTCCTGGTCAACACCGCGACCCTGTCGGCCGACGGGCTCGCGGCGGTCGGCACGACGCGGGCGGAAGTCCTGGAAGATCCCTTCGGGGTCCTGTTCCAGGCCGGCTCGAATCTGCCGGTCCCGGGCACGGCGGTCAGGCTCTTCGCCGATGCTTCGGGAAGCGCCCCCTGTCCGATCCCGGTGCTGTCGGGCACCGGCGCCCCGCCCAACGTCGACAACCAGAATCCTTTCGCCTCGGATGCCTCGGGACGCTACACCTTTCTGCCCGACCCGACGCTGCTCGACTCGCCCGGCGAGACGCTGACCTGCTACCTCGTCACATCGCAATCGGGCTATCTCAACCGGCTGGTCCGCCTCGACGCCGTCGCATCCGCCGCCACCACCGCCTCGGCGCCGGTCTACACACTCACACTCACACCCCTTGATAATCTGCCGCTTGCTCCCCCCGGCGGCTTTTCGGCCGTTCCCGGGCCGGTGGTGCTCCCCGACGTTTCGGTGTTCGGATTCAACTTGCCGCTGTTCCCCGCCGGAACGCTCGCCCTGATCAAGACCGCCGACCGCAGCCACGCGCAGGTGGGCGAGGCGATCGGCTATCGGCTCCGGCTGTTCAACGCCGGTGCGGTTCCCCTCAATGCCGTGACCGTCACCGACCTGATTCCCGAGTTCACCGACCCGGTGGAAGGCGCAGCACGCCGGATCACTTCGGCAGGCGATGCTTCGATGCCGTTCTCCCAGTCGGGGCGGAATCTCACCTTCGATGCCGGCACGCTCGGACCCGGAGAGGCGGTCGAGATCGCCTATCGCCTGCGCATCGCCCCCGGGGCCCCCGCAGCGGCGGTGGAGAATCGCGCCATGGCCTCGGGCACGCAGCCCAACGGCGAAGTCATCACCGCAGGGCCGGCGCGCTCCGTCGTCTTCGTGCGCCAGGGAATCTTCTCGTTCCAGCAGTTCCTGATCGGCCGCGTCTACGAGGACTCCAACCAGGACGGCGAGTTCAATGGCGACGACCGGGGCATCCCGGGCGTGCGGGTCGTCCTGGACAACGGGATGACCTCCACGACCGATGAGAACGGGCTCTATAGTCTCCCCTCCGTGCCCGAAGAAGCGCGGATGATCGGCCTCGACCCGGTCAGCTACCCCCCCGGCTACTGCCCGGTCGACGAAGAGCATCGCTCGCAGCACGGAGCCAGCCGGCTGCTGCGCACGCCGCTGGGAGGCGGCACGCTCCTGAAGCAGAATTTCATCCTGGCGAAGAGCGACGCCTGCGCGCCACCGCCACGCAACGAGCCGACCCCTCCGGCGGCCGATGTCACCCAAGCTGAGTCCGTGGCGACGGACACCGCGCCTCTCGATCCGCAGCGCCCCATTCGCCCGGATGAAGAGAGCCTCCATCCCCAGGAGCATGCAGCTCCCGGGACCTATGTCTCCGAGCAGGTGGAAGTTCTGCCGCCGGTCCGCGAGGGGGCGGTGCGAGTCCTGGAGCCGCCGGACGGATCGGTCGCCACCAGCGGCGGCTTGAGCCTCAAGGTCCGCACCCACCGGCTCGGAAGCGTGCGGGTATCGGTGAACGATCGCATCGTCTCCGACGAGTTCCTGGCGCAGAAGGAGCTCGACGACCGCAATCAGCTGGCGACTTTTCAGTTCAGCAGCGTGCCGCTGCTGCCCGGCCCGAACCAGGTGAGGGTCGATGCCCTCTTCGCCGACGGCGACGCGGGCGAGCATGTCGAGCTGACGGTGTTCGGGCGAGGCGCCGCCACGGCGCTGGTGATCACGCCGGCGCGGGACACGCTGCCGGCCGACGGCCGATCTTCGGCGGAGGTGGTCGTCACGCTCGTGGATGATTGGGGCAATCCGGCGCAGGACGCGCGCGTGCGGCTGCAGACCAGCGCCGGCACCTTCCACCTCGAGGGCTCTACCGGGATCGATCGCGACGTGGCGCTGATGACACGCGACGGCCGCGCTTCCGCCGTACTGGTCGCGCCGCCGGCGACCGGCCGGGCGGAGCTGTCGGCGCTCAGCGGCGAGCTGGCGGGACAATCGGGAGTGACCTTCCTTCCGGCGCCGCATCCGCCGCTCCTGGTCGGCGTCGCGGAAGGCACCGTTACCGCGTCACACGAGGAGGAAGCACCCGGCAAGGACCCGGCCACACCGGAGCAAGGGACCCACGGACGCGTGGCGTTTTTCTACAAGGGGCCGGCCTTCCCCGGGACGCTCCTGACCACCGCGTACGATTCCGACCAGAGGCTGAACCGCACCACCGACACCAACCGGCTGTTCGACCTCGACCCGCTGCTCGAGACCTACCCGGTCATGGGCGACAGCTCCTTCCGGTACCAGGAGACGCTCTCCAACAGCCGCGCCTACCTGAAGCTGGAGAAGGAGCGCTCCTTCCTGATGTACGGCGACTTCCAGCCCGACATGGACGACGGGAAGCTGGCCGGGTACAGCCGCAAGCTGACGGGGACCCTCCTCAACCTGGAGAACGAGACGGGAGATCGCCTCTCTCTGGCGATCGCGCGTCCCGACAATGCCTTCGCGCGCGAGCTGATCCCGGGCGCGGGGATCAGCGGCCTGTACCGCCTGCAGCACTCCCCCATCCTGCCCGGCTCGGAAACGGTCGCGGTGGAAATCCACGACCGGCGCAATCCGGAAGAGGTCCTGGCCCGCCAGATCCTGCTGCGCGGCATCGACTACGACCTGGATCCTCTCGCCGGAACGCTGCTGTTCAAGCGCCCCATCGATGCTTTCGCGGGAAGCGAGTTCGATCTGGTGGAAGTGGTGGTGATCTACGAGTTCCAGACGCTCGGCTTCGAGAGCATGAGCTGGACCGGGCGAGGGCAGAAGGGCTTCGCGCATGGCGCGACGCGGCTGGGATTCTCCGCCATCGGCGAGGATCAGGACGGAGGCGATGACTTCCGCCTGTTCGCGGCCGATCTCACGCAGCGGCTCCCGGGTGCCGGACGCCTCGACGTCGAGCTCGCCCGGAGCGACGGGGTGCCGCTCAACCTCGGGAACTCGACCGCCGGCATCGGAAGCTCCGGAGCGGGGCTGGCGGCGCGCCTTGAGCTGAGCGAGAGGATCGAGGCGATTCGCGGCGGCGTGCGCCTGAGCTACTCGGATGTCGACGAGGACTTCGTGAATCCCTACGGCTCGACGGTGACCCCCGGCAGCCGGCGCATCACGCTGGCCACCGATTCGGGCCTCGCCGAGCGCGTGCGCCTCGGCGTCGCGCTGCAGGACGAGGAAAACCAGACCGCCACGGTGGACAATTCCCGCACCACGGCGGCCGTCAAGGTCACCGGCACCGTCAGCGATCAGCTCAGCCTGCTCGGCGGGTTGGACCATCGCGATTTCAAGGACGACATCTCGGACGAGCGCTCGCAGTCGAACCTCCTCTCCGCCGGAGTGACCTACACGCCGGTGCCCAAGTGGAAGCTCGCGGTGCGGCGCGAGCAGAACCTGACCTCGGAGAGCGACCCGTCCTATCCCAACAGCACGTTCCTCACCGCTTCCTACCAGCAGAACCTGGATCTGCGCTACTTCCTGAAGTTCCGCGACAGCAGCGCCCCGATTGCCGCCATCGCCGATCTGAGCGTGACGGGGCTGAACCCGCCGCGCAGCAAGACCGAGATGCAGCTGGGGGCCGAATCACGCCTGGGAAGCTACTCGACGCTCACCTCGCGCTACCAGATCAACTCCGGCATCGAGGGAACCGACAGCTTTGCGGTGCTGGGGCTGTCCAGCCGCTTCCCGGTGAGCGACACCCTTTCCGTCGACGCGCGCGGTGAGGCGGGATTCCATGCCGCCGGACCCGGGGAGTCGTTCCAGAGCATCAGCACCGGCGTGTCGTGGCTGCCGGTCGAGGATTTCCGGGCGACGCTGCGCTACGAGCTGCGCAACATGGACGGGCTGGGTCAGACGCTGGCCGGAGGCGCGGTCGGCAAGCCGACCGACGATCTGACCTTGCTCGCCCGCGTCGAGGTGAGCGATGCGAGCCAGAACGGGCAGGACACCACCCTGGTGGACATTCTGACCGGAGCGGCGGTACGTCCTCTCGCGCGCGACGATTTCGGGCTGCTGTTCGCCTGGCGGCACCGGGACCAGCGCCAGGGCAGCCAGGGGCCCGGCAACCAGGTGCGTGTCCTGACCGACACGCTGTCCACCGACGCCGTCTTCCAGCTTACCCCCAAGGTCCGCTTCTTCGGACGCGGGGCGCTCACCTACAGCCATGACGAGCCGCTCGGGCTGCCGATTGTCGCCACGACGACGACGCTGGCGCAGGCGCGGCTCGAGTACCGCTTCCGCAAATACTTCGATCTGGCGGGCGAGGGGCGCAACGTGATGCTCTGGCAGGAATCGCTGCACCGCAACAGCTTCTCCCTGGAATTCGGAGTCTGGGCGCTGGACCAGCTGCGCGTCGGCTTCGGCTACGGCATCACCCAGTCGCGCGCGCTCGAAGGGACCGACGAGTCGCTCCAGGACGGCTTCTACGTGAACTTCGCCGCCAAGGCCGACGCCATCCTGGATCTCTTCCGGAGGAAGCCGTGAAGCGGGCCGCCCTGTTCCTGGCTATCACCGTGCTGGCGGGCGTCGCGCCGCTTTTCGCCCAGACCACCGTCGTCCTGCAGGGCGATCCGCTGGCGGGAGAGGACACGCACCTGGCGCAGGCCTCCTCGGTGCAGAACTTCGGCGCGGTGACACCCATGCTGACCAACTCGCAGACCAACGGACAAAGCCGCCTGCTCCTGCGCTTCGATCTCTCGGGCATTCCGAGCGGCGCCACCATCCAGTCGGCGGTCCTGGAGCTGTTCTACCAGTCGACCCGCGTCTCCACCAGCGAGCCTTTGCGGCTGCATCGTGTCACCCGATCCTGGACCGAGATGGGCGCCACGTGGCGGACCTACGACACGATCAACAACTGGACCTCCCAGGGAGGAGACTTCGACGCCGCGATTGTCGCCTCCGCCACGCTGGACGGCACGGTCAACGTCTGGAAGTCGTGGACGGTGACCTCTCTGGTGCAGTCCTGGACCCAGGGAACGCTCGCGAACTACGGCATGCTCCTGGAATCGCCGTCGCTGAGCGGCAACAACGAACGGCGGTTCGTGAGCAGCGAGAGCACCACGGCCAGCCAGAGGCCGAAGCTGACGATCACCTATGTGGCTTCGGACCTCTCGACGAGCACGAAGGCGGTGAGCAGCTCCACCGCCGTGGCCGGGCAAGTCCTGACCTACACCGTGGTGGTGCAGAACATCGGGAACATTCCCGCGACCTCGGTGGTGGTCGTCGACACCGTCGACACGACGAAGCTGACCAGCATCACTCCCGGCCAGGGGGGCGTGCTTTCCGCCGGCACGATCACCTGGAATTCGACGACCACGCCGGCGCTCGCCTCGGTGGCTCCCGCTCCCGGCGGCAATGTGACCTTGTCCTTCACCGCACGCGTCATCACGCCCGCCACCGACGGCACGGTGATCTCCAACCAGGCGATTCTTTCCAGCGCCACCCAGACGAATCTGCCTTCGGACGACCCGGCCACCGCGGCGGTCGATGATGCGACCCTGGTGACCATCCGCGAGCCGATCGGCAACCTCTACAAGCGCATCCTGGAGAAAAATGGCGTGGCACTGCCCAACGACCCGTCGAACCCGCCCGGCGTCTCCGGAGCGCTGACCACCGCCGTGGTCCCGGGCGACTTCCTCACCTACGCGCTGTTCTTCACCAACGCCGGATCGCGCGACGCATCGTCCTTCGTGGTGCGCGACGGTGTCCCCTCCTGGACCGATTTCGTCCCCGATGGGTTCGCCTCCGGGCGGGGCATCCGTCTGATCCTCGGCGGCATTCCCACCGATCTCACCAATGCCGCCGATGCCGATGCTGGGTCGTTCGATGCCGCCGCGACCTCCAATCCGGACGATCCGGGCATCACGGTCCACGGGCTGGTCACTGTGAACGCCGGCACCCTTGCCGCCGGCGCTTCCGGCTCGATCCGCTTCAAGGCGCGTGTCAGATAGGACTCCGGCGAGCCGACGATCCCGGGCAACCCGGAAGATCCGGGTGGAAAGAGCGGAAACTTTGCGAGGAGTCTTTCGTGGAAGGGATTGACCGAAGCGAAGCAGCCTGCTACGTTAGCTTTCGCTTCCTTATCGGTTGCACGCTTGGTACTTCGAGGAGATGATGCCGCAGAACAAGCCTTCGCCCTCCACCGCCTCCGGACCACCTCCCGTATCGTTTCAAGGCCTGATCTCCGCCCTGATCATCGCCGCGGCCGTGCTCGGCGGCGCGCTCATCATTCGATCCGCGCTGCAGAAAACCACGGACCAGGTGAGCGAGATGCGGCTGGCTTTGAACGACACGAAGCAGGCTCTGGTGGCGGCCGCCCAGGCCCGCCCGGCAGCCCAGAGGGCGCCCTCAGGTCCCGACCCGAACCGGCGCTACACGGTCAACACCGCCGGCGCGCCCGCGAAAGGTCCCGGCTCGGCGCAGGTCAAGATCGTCGAGTTCTCCGACTTTCAGTGACCCTTCTGCTCCAGGGTCGGTCCGACCCTCCGGCAAATCGAGCAGACCTACGGCAACAAGGTCCAGATCGTCTGGAAGCACATGCCCTTGAGCATGCATCCGAAGGCCCCGGCAGCCCATGCCGCCTCCGAGGCGGCACACCGCCAGGGGAAGTTCTGGGAGATGCACGACCTGATCTTCGCCAACCAGCAGGTCATGGCCCCCGAGAAGTATCTCGAGTATGCGCAGCAGATCGGCCTGAACATGGACCGGTTCAAGAAGGACATCGACTCCGCGGATGTCAAGAAGCGCATCGACGATGACGCTCGTGACGCCGCCTCGATCGGAATCACCGGAACGCCGGGCTTCCTCATCAACGGCAAGTACGTCTCCGGCGCCAAGCCGTTCGAGGAGTTCAAGGCGCTCATCGACGCCGAGATCGGCGCTTCCTAGAGAACCGGCACCGTCCTCCTGCTCAGGCTTCCTTCAGTGCCTCGTCGAGATCGCTCAGGATATCCTCCGCGTGCTCGCATCCGGCGCTCAGCCGGATGAATCCTTCCGGCACCTTGTCCCCGCCCCACCGGGCGCGGCGCTCGGCGGTGGTGTGCAGCCCTCCGAAGCTGGTGGATTGCAGGATCAGCCGGCAGCGTCCCAGGAACCTCTCCGCCGCTTTCGCCGAGTCCAGCTCGAACCTCACGATCGGACCGAAGCGGTTCATCTGCCGCGCCGCGATCCGGTGTGCCGGATCCTCGGGCAGGCCGGGGTAGCGGACGCCCTTCACTTCGGAACGGCCGGCCAGGAACCGCGCGATGGCCAGCGCGTTGGCAGTCATGCGCTCGAGCCTCATATCCAGAGTGCCCAGCGAGCGATGCGCCAGCCAGGTCTCCATGGGACCCGGAATCGCGCCGACCTGCGTGCGCCAGGTCCGCAGTCCCTCCGCCAGCTTCGCTTCGCGCACCGCCACATGTCCCAGGATCAAATCGCCGTGGCCGGTGAGCGCCTTGGTGTCCGAGGCGACTGAATAGTCGGCCCCGAGCGCCAGCGGGCGCTGCCCCAGAACGGTGGCCGTCGTGTTGTCCACCGCCACCAGCACGCCGCGCTCGTGGGCAGCCCGGGCCAGGGCGGCGAGGTCGCACACGTCGAGTCCCGGGTTGGTCGGACTCTCCAGCCACAGCAGCTTCGCGCCCTCCAGGCACTTCCCCTGGGCGTCGTCCGCCGTCTCCGCCATGCGCACCTGGACACCGATCCGCGCGAAGTAGCCCTCCGCCAGCCTGCGGGCGGTGTAGTAGCCGTCGGCGGGCAGGACCGCGACATCGCCGGGGTGCAGGACGGAGCCCATGACGGCGGCAGTGGCCGCCATCCCCGACGCAAAGGCGATCGCCTCCCCGCCCTCCAGCTCCCCCAGCGCCCGCTCGAAGGCGGTCCAGGTGGGGTTGTGGACCCGGCCGTAGTTGTAAGGGGCGCTGGCCGGATCTCCCGCGAGGTGATAAGGGCCGGCGAAGACCGGGCCGGGAAGGAACGGCTGACCCTGGGACGGCTCCGGCAATCCGGCGTGGATCACTCGTGTTGCGTCGTGCATGCTTCCCCTCTCCATGTTCTGGCGGCCGGGCTCCGGCGTCCGGCGGCAGTGATTGAATGCGCGAATGGACCAGGGGCCTCCGGACGCCACGCACCTCGAGAGGCCGTCTCTGTCGCTCTCGTAACCGATCAGGATTGGAGTGCCGGCTCGCGGAAGCCCCGTCGAACGGGCATCATCCTCAGGCCCGGCAGGAGTGTCAACACGTGGAAGGGATGATGGAGGTTCTACATCTTGGAGAGAAGCGATCGGGCGATGTCCTGGAGACGCGGGTCAAACTCCTGTTGAATGTATTCTTCGAGGAACGGCCGCGCCTGCCCGCCCGAAAGGACCGCCAGCGCGCGCAAGGCCGCTCCCCGCACCGGGAGCGTCTCCTGCCTGTCCCCAAGGACTCTCTTCAGATCCGGAATCGCTTCCTCGTCGCCGACGCACGCGAGCGAGCCGGCCGCCGCCTCCCGGACCTTCTCCTCCTTGTCGTGCAGGGCTCTGCGAAGCGCTTTCGAGGAGCGCGGATCGCTCTCGAAGCCGAGATCGTGGGCCGCGTCGATGCGCAGGCGGGCATCTACGTCCTTGATGTCCCACAGCAGCATGTCGAGCTGGGACCGGGGCGTGTAGAACCCGGACATCGTCTTGACCGTCACATCCGAGCGTGACAGCTGTACCCGGATGCTCCGTCTCTTCCCCTCTTTCACCTCCGGATTGATGTCGAATCCCAGGTGATATTGGCCGAGCAGCTCCTCACCCAGCTGCTTGAACAGGCGCTCCAGATCGCCGCCGGTATAGAGGAGCCGGCCTCCGGTCTCCTCCACGAACCGCTCGAACGGCGGGCGGCCGGAGACCATTCCCGGGCGGATCCCGTAGACCACGGTTTCTGTCCGCAGACACAGGCGAAGAAGGTCTTGAAGGTAGATGGACTGAAGGGCCTCTCGGTCGCGGTCGCCATTGTCCAGCCCGTCGCTGACCACCAGGATTGCCTTCCGACCCGGACGCTCCCTCAGGTCTTTGATGGTCTCCTCGATCGAGCGAAAAATGGCCGTGCCTTCCTTGGCCCTTCCGATGTTGCTCAGGGTCTGCTCCGGATCCGCCGGGTCGTGGGTGAAAGGCTGCAGGATCACCCGATCCTGATTGAACCTCGCGACCATGATCTCGTCGCTGGGACGCAGCGCGCCCAGCAGCGCTTCGGCAGCTTCGCGCACACGCTGAATCTGCTCGGTCATGCTCTCCGAGAGGTCGAGGAGAACGGCCACCGACAGCGGCCGGTCGATCCGCGTTCCTTCCACCCAGAAGTCTTGCAGCGTCATCTCGACCCCATCTTCGAAAAGATGGAAGTCCTCTCGGGTGAGCCCCTGCACCGGCCGGCCGGAGTAGCTGTCCATCACCGTGACCGTCAGTCCGACCCGGGTGCTGGCATCCTTCACGCGCTCCGCGGAGCAAGGGGAGGCGGCGGCGGACTCTTGCCCCGCCAAGGCGGTGCAGGATACGTCAGGGAACATGAGGAGGATGAGCAGGAGAAGGATCAGCGGCGAGATGCGGCGGGACATCTTTTGTACTTCCTCGAGAGGAGGGGCCCTTCTTTCTGGCCTCAATCTACCTCACGAACAGTGAGCCTGTCCATCCCTGAAGAAGCAACCTCCGTGAATGGGGCGGTAGAGCCCCCGCGGGCGCACCATCTCCCTTAGAGCGAGGAGAGAAGCGCGCGGGCCACTTCCTTCAGGCCAGGGTCGGTCTCGCCAAGAAGGTATTCTTCCAGGAACGGCCGCGCTTGCTCTCCCGACAGGACCGCCAGCGAGCGCAGCGCCGCTCCCCGCACCGCAGCCATCTCCTTGCGGTCCCCCAGGACTTTCTTCAGGTCCGGAATCGCTTCCTCCTCGCCGAGGCGCGCCAGCGCGCCGGCTGCCAGCTCCCGGACCTTCTCGTCCTTGTCGTGCAGCGCCTTGCGCAGCGCTTTCGACGAGCGCGGCTCGCTCACGAAGCCGAGAGCGTAGGCCGCATCAGCACGCAAACGCGCGTCTTCGTCTTTGATGTCCCTCAGCAGCGTCTCGAGCTGCGATCGAGGCGTGAAGAACCCGGACATCGTCTTGACCGTCAGGTCGGAACGTGACAGCTGCACCCGGATGCTCCGCCTCTTACCCTGCTTCACCTCGGGATCGATGTCGTATCCCAGGTGATACTGGCTCAACAGCTCCTCGCCCAATTGCTTGAAAAGGCGCTCCAGATCACCGCCCGTATAAAGGAGCCGGCCGCCGGTTTCCTCCACGAAGCGCTCGAAAGGCGGGCGGCCGTTGACCATTCCGGGGCGGATGCCGTAAACGACCGTTTCCGTCCTCAGGCAGAGACGCAGAAGATCCTGCAGGTAGATGGACTGAAGCGCCTCCGTGTCGCGGGCGATGTCATTGTCCCCACCGTCGGTGACCACCAGGATCACCTTCCGACCCGGCCGCGGACGCAGGTCCCTGAGGGTCAGGGCGATGGAGCGGAAGAGAGCCGTGCCTCCCTCGGCCTTTCCGATCTTGCTCAGGGTCCGCTCTGGATCTCCCGGATCGTGGGTGAAAGGCTGCAGCACGACCCGGTCCTGGTTGAACTTCGCCACCATGATCTCGTCGATCGGACGCAGCGCTCCCAGCAACGCCTCTGCGGCTTCACGCACGCGCTGAACCTGCTCGCTCATGCTCTCCGAGAGATCGAGGAGGACTGCCACCGACAGCGGCCGGTCGATCCGCTCTCCTTCGATCCAGAAGTCCTGAAGCGTCACCTCGGCCCCGTCTTCGAAGAGCTGGAAATCCTCTCGCGCCAGCCCCTGCACCGGCCGGCCGGAGCGGTCCATCACCGTGACCGTCAGCCCGACGCGGACGTAGGCACGGCCTTTGACCTTCACGCGTTCCTCGAAGCGAGGCAAAGCCGCGTCGGAGGAGCCTTTCGAGCTTGCGACGATGGTGGAGAGCGCGCTAGTGAAAAGTAGCAGGAGCATTGGGAGCGCGATGCGGCGGGACATCGTCATCCTTCCTCAGATGGGGAAGGCCACCTTCCTGGCCGCAATCTACCTCGCAAGCCGAAGCCCGTCCATGGTGGAAACAGACTCGTCCATCAATCGCGCGGTGCCACTGCCGCAGACAGCCGCTTTCCTGGGAAGCAGATGGATGAGACATCCCGGCGCCGCCGGACCGCAGAGATCTCACGGCGCCGGGAATCGCTCCGGCTAGAAGGCAGTCGCCGACGCTTCGTTGGAATAGCCGGAATTGCCTGCTTCGTCGTAGGCGCGCACCCGAAAATAGTAGGTCGAGCCGGCAGTCAGATTCATGCTTGTGTAGGACGTAACGTTCGGCCCATTCTGATGGAAGACTTCGGACCAGTTGCCGTTCGCTCCTTTCTTGCGCTCGATGGACCAGCCCACTTCGGCCTTCGAGAGATCCTGCCAGGAAATAGTGATCTTCCTCCCGGCGACCGCCACAGCGGTCAGCCCGGCCGGAGTGGCGGGAACCATGATCGTTCCCTTGAAAACACCGCTCCCTTCGGTCGCCGCCCATATCGTCAGAGTGCCGCCATCGGCCGAATAGTCGAGGATGGGAGTCTTCAGGCTGCCCAGACCGTTGTGATCCAGGTGGCTCCAGTTAGTGCCTCCGTCGACGCTCTTCCAGATGCCCGCTTCCTGAATGGGCACGACTGCGTTCTCCTGGGCGGAGGCCGCATAAAGGATGCTCGGATTCAGCGGGGAAACGGCGATCCCGGTCACGCTCGGCTCGTCCAGCAGCCGGCTCCAGGTCCAGGTGCACGTAGTGCAGCTACCGCTCGGGGAGCTGCACCCCGCAGCGGTTGCCTTGTAAAGGCCTCCCGGCGAAGTCAGGCTCCGGGTCGTTCCCACGTAGAGCTCGTTCGC
>DASTZC010000025.1 GCA_035764505.1 Candidatus Polarisedimenticolia bacterium | reverse complement strand
AAATCTCGTAGGAGATGGTCCCGGGCGCTCCCGGCTTCTCGAAATAGAGCACGGCCCACTGGCACGGCGTGTCGCGGCGCTCCCCCAGGTCGAAGACCAGGTTTCGCAGGATGAAGCCGGCGCCGGCCAGGGCGCGGATCTGCCGGCCGTGCACGCCGCGCTGGATGCCCACCAGGTCGCGCACCGTGATCTCGATGAAGTCCAGCGCCGGACTGCCGGAGAGGTAGAACTCGGTCTCCTGCAGCGAGCCGCCGCGTGCCGGCGCGAAGCCTAAGGACTCGAGATATTTCTTCCCTTCCGGCAGGTGGCGCAGCAGCGACGGGCCGCCCAGGTCGGGAAAGAGAAAGCGGTATTGCCGCGAATCGAGCGGAGGATAGCGGGACGGATCGGCCTGCGGGCGGAATGCTTCGCCCGCAGGGATGAGTCCCGCTTCGCTCGCGACGAGCGCTTCCGCGAGGCGCCGCGTCTCGGCGCGGATGGTGCGGTGCAGCGCGAGCAGGTTCTCCGTGTAGGCCGCTTCTTCGAGATCGGGCCAAGCCTGGCCCAGGATGCTGTAGACCTGTGCGGGGGGGTGATGCAGGCGGCGGATCGCTTCGGAGGTCTCGATCATGCCGGGCTCCCGAGCTGGGCCTCCGGTCGGGAGCTGCGGGAATCGCCGAGCCGGTCCAAGGCCCAGCGGACATGCTCGCGGACGAGCGGATCGGGAATCCGCAGGGCCTGCCGCAGCGGCTCGATGGCCTCCGGGTCATCCGAGTTCCCCAGCGCCACCGCGGCATTGCGCAGGACCCGCGACCAGCCGGTGCGGCGCAGCGCCGTCCCCGCGAAGCGCCGGTTGAACTGCTCACGCGTCAGCGCCAGCAGATCCGCCGCGGGTATCGCCTCGTGTGCGCCTTCCTCAGCCGAATTCGGCGCCGCGTCGTTCCAGGGACAGACTTCCTGGCAGATGTCGCAGCCGAAGACATGGTTCCCCATGGCGGCGCGCAGCGGGGCGGGGATCGACCCCTTGTGCTCGATGGTCAGATACGAGATGCAGCGGCGCGCGTCCAGAACGTAGGGCTCGGGGAAGGCCTCGGTCGGGCAGGCCTCCAGGCAGCGCGTGCAGCTGCCGCAGCGATCCGTCACCTCGGGCGCGTCGGGCTCGAGCTCCAGATCGGTGAGCAGCTCCCCAACGAAGAACCAGGAGCCGCCTTCGGGATCGATCAGGTTGGTGTGCTTTCCCTGCCATCCTAAGCCCGCCCGCACGCCCCATGGCTTCTCCAAGAGCGCCCCGGTGTCGGCCACCGGAGAGCAGCGCGCTCCCGGCGCAAGCTGCGCGATGCGGCCACCCAGATCTGCCAGCCGCTGCTTGAGCGCGGCGTGGTAATCCCGGCCGCGCGCGTAGCGCGAGATGCGCACGACCCCCGGCGGGGTTGGCGCATCGGATCCCGGGTAGGGAAAGGAGGCGAGAATGAGACTGCGCGACCAGGGGGCCAGCTTCGCGGGATCGCCGCGCTCCTCGACGCGGCGCGCCAGATACCGCATGTCTCCCTCGTAGCCCCGATCGAGCCACTGGCGCAGGCGCGCCGCCGCGGGGTGCTCGCGGGACAGCGCATATCCGATGCGCGCGAACCCGAGACGCATCCCTTCCCGGCGAATCTCTTCGTTGAGTGACATGGGAATCAACTCCGGCGCGATGATATCACCGGGTCCGGGCCTTAGTCTTTCGCCGCGGCCGGCGCTGCCGGATCGCCGGGGCGGGACCTCCGTTCAAGGGAACGGGAGCGAGAGGAAGCCAGAGCTCCTCGGTCAGCCGCTCGACCACCACCAGCTGACCGGCGGTCCAGTCTTTCTCGAGAGAGCTGAAGATCCGCTCCGACAGCGCGACGGCCCGCCGCAGCCGCGCGGAATCCAGCTTCTGCCCGAGCGTCAGATGAGGCACGTAGGGAAACGCCTCTGCGCCGCAAAGCGATCCGCGCGCCAGCCGCGCATGCAGGCGTCGCAGGGAGACCCGGCCGCGGCGCAGGCTCGCATAGACCACCGGCATCACCGGATCGAAGGTGCGGATCCCGCCCAGCGAGCAGGCAAAGGGACGCGATGCGGCCGCCGCGCGCCGCACGGCGGCGAGCACCTCGCCGCGGGTCAGTGGAAGCGGACGGGGAGGAAGCACGGTGACGTGCGCGCCGATGCGGGGGAAATTGGGATCGTAGTGCCGGCGCACCCGGTCGGCGGCCCGGGACAGCGCGTCGGGTACCGTAATCACCACGCCGAAGACGCGGGGCCTTTTCACGAAGCACTCCCGGAGAGGCGTACTTCGTACCCCTCGCCCTTCAGGCGCGAGACGATCTCCCGCCCGTGCGCGGCGTCGCGCGTCTCCAGGAGAATCTCGAGCTCCGTCCCCTCCAACGGAAGCTGCCATCCGGCGCGATAGTGCTTCACGTCCAGCACGTTCGACCCGAGATCGGCGAGCAGGGCGAGAACCTTGGCCAGCTGCCCCGGCTTGTCGAGAATTCCGACTCGCAGCAGGACCAGGCGTCCTTCCTGGGTCAGCCCCCGCTCCAGGATACGGACGAAGAAGTTGGTGTCGATGTTGCCGCCCGAAAGGACGACCGAGACGGGACCGTTGAGCGGACGGATCTTTCCCGCCAGGAGGGCCGCGACGCCCACGGCCCCGGCCGGCTCGACCACCAGCTTGGACTTCTCCATGAGCACCACGATGGCCCGGCTGATCTCCTCGTCCTCCACCAGGACGATCTCGTCGATGCGCGACCGGAAAATCTCGAAAGGGAGATCGCCCACACGGCCGACGCGAATGCCGTCGGCGATGGTGCGGGGCCGCGCGATGCTGACCGGCTGCCCCTCCTGCAGGGCGCGGACGGCGGAGGGGCACCCGGAAGCCTGCACTCCGATGATGCGGACCGAAGGAAGCAGGCTGCGGATCGCCAGCGCGATGCCCGCAATCAGCCCGCCGCCTCCCACCGGCACGACGATCGTGCCGACGTCGGGAAGATCCCGGAGGATCTCGAGGCCGACCGTTCCCTGGCCGGCAATGATCCAGGGATCGTCGTAGCCGTGGATGAGCGCCAGCGAGCGGCGAGCGGCCTCTTCGCGCGCCACCGCCAGGGAATCGTCCACCGAATCGCCTCGCAGCACCACCCGCGCGCCCGCGGCCGCGGTCCTTTGGATCTTGTTGATCGGGGTCGATTCGGGCATGACGACCGTGGCGGCTATCCCGAAGAACTGCGCCGCCAGCGCCACCCCCTGCGCATGGTTTCCCGCCGAGGCGGCGATGACTCCGGCGCGCCGCTCTTCCGGGGTCAGCGCGCTGATGCGGTGGCAGGCGCCGCGCAGCTTGAACGAGCCGGTGCGCTGCAGGCTCTCGGGCTTCAGGAAGATCGGCACCTCGAGCAGCGCGCTCAGCGTATAGCTGAACAAGTGCGGCGTCGGCCGCACGAAGCGCTGCACGACGGGAGACGCGGATTGGATGTCGGCCAGATCGATCACGCCGGCGGCTCCGATGAGGGGGGAGAGTATATCAGCCCGCTTGGAGCTGACGGCGTGCGCGACGCTCGCGCTACGGCGGAACGCGCCGGAGCTCGCACGCCGCCGCTCAACCGTGCGCGGGAAGATCTTCCGGAGTGTCGAAGTCCTCGAGGACGGCGGGATCGCCGCAGTCGAGCTCGAGACGATCGGCCCGCGCGCGCACGACGGCGCGCGCCCCTTCCTCCGGAGAGGCCTGGCGGAGCGCTTCGAACAGACTCGTCGCAAACAGCGCCGGATGGCCGCGACGGCCGTCGAAGGTCGGGACGACGAGGGGAGCGGGATAGAGGGAGGCGATCATCCGGCGCAACGTGGCGGCCTGGACGCGGGGCGTGTCCACCGGTGCGATGAACAGGCCGTCCAGCTCTTCACCGGAGATCGCGTCGAGACCGCAGTGAATGGAAGAGAGCTGGCCGCGCTGCGGAGCCGGGTTCACCACGAAGCGCATGCGGGGAAGAGCTACGGAGGCGCGAATCCGGGCGGCATCGGCGCCCAGGACCGCCACGATTGGACTGGCGCCGGACAGCGCCAGGCGATTGAACAGCGTCTCCAGGAAGGTACGCCCCGCGATCGGCAGCAGTGCCTTGGGTCGGCCCATGCGCCGCGACTCCCCGGCGCAGAGGATCAGCGCGCCGATCCGCGGTGTCCCGGCGGAGCCCACCTACCCCGCCGGCACCAGCGCGGCGGCGCGGCGCGCGAAAGGACCCAGCGCTTCCGGGTCGTCTCCCCTCAGCTCGCGCAAGGCCCCCGCGATCAGGCTGAAGGCCGCTTTCTTCCTCCAGCCGAGGGCGAAATCGGTGTTGTCGAGAGGCTTGGCAAGTCGCGCCCCCGCTTCGGCGGCCGACTGGATCGTCTCCTCCGTCAATGGATTTCCCACCAGCGAAGACGCGTCGGCGGGGAGCGGCCGCGAGGCCACCGAGCCGAGGATGAGCCGCGCTTCGCGCACCACGCCGTCGGCGTCCTTGCGGACCCAGGCGGCGACCGACAGAACGGGGAAATCGAAGGCGCCGCGCCGGCGCAGCTTCCAGTAGGTGCTGGCCTCGCCCGGCACCGCGACCGGCAGAAGGACGCCGGAGAGGATCTCGTCGGCTCGTTTCGCCAGGTAGGCGATACCGTCGTCGCGGTAGAGCTGGCCCACCGGCAGGGTCCGCTCGCCGCGGGCGCCATGCAGGACCACCTCGGCACCCAGCGCCATCAGGGCCGGGGCAGTGTCGGTCGAGGTGACGGCCCAGCAGCGCGGGCTTCCCGGCGCCACCCAGCACACCTTCCCGTCTTTCTTCATGCAGAAATCGATGGCGCTGCGCCATTCCAGGTTCTGATCGTAATAGTTGCAGCGCGTGTCGAGGCAGAGGTTGCCTCCCAGTGTCCCCATGTTCTGCAGGTGCGGCGTCGCCACCTGTGCCGCCGCCTTGCGCAGCGCGCCGCGCGCTCCGGCGGAGAATTCCGAGCCAATCACTTCCGACAGGGTCAGCATCGCACCGAGCCGGGTCGCCGGTCCCGCGGGCGAGGCTTCCCGCAGCGTCGCGATGCGCCGCAGGGACACGACGACTCTGGGAGTCTGCTGGCGGCGCTTCATGTTGGGGACCAGATCGGTCCCGCCCGCCAGGAGCATCGCCTCCGGCCCCTCGCCGGCGAGGATGGCGGCCGCCTCCGCCAGCGTGCGCGGAGCGCGATAGGCAAAGCGCGGGCAGCGCATCATTTCAATACCTCAGGTGGTTCCTCGGTGGCTGCCTCGCTCGTTGCCTCAGCCGGCGCGGAGCTCTTCTTGATGCGGCGAGCCTCGGGGGTGCTCGGGTGCGGCGCGAGCCCGGGCTGGACGACGTCGGGTGCGACGACCGCCCCTTCCTTCCGGCGCCTCGGGCGCTCGTTGGCGGCGGTGCCGTCGCCCCCCTCCCAGGGAGGCGCGACGCGCAGCGGGGTGGGCCAGTCGATGGCGGGAAAGGATCGCGGCCCGCAGCGATGGGCGGCGTCGGCGAGGGCGCGCAGCACCTTCTCGGGAGTGATCGGCACCTCGTCGACACGTGCCCCGACGGCGTCGAAGACGGCGTTCGCCAGGGCCGGCATCACCGGCAGCAGCGGTCCCTGGCCCACTTCCTTCGCGCCGAACGGACCGGCGCCATCGGGATCCTCGACCAGGTAGGTGATCACCTCGGGCATGTCGAGGGTCGTGGGACTCTTGTACTCCAGCAGGCTGGGGAACTTGTGCACCAGGGCACCGCTCAGGCGCGGCGGCAGGCGGCGATATTCCATCTCCTCCATCAGCGCCTCGCCGAGGGCCATGTAGACCGAGCCTTCCACCTGGCCGCGCACCAGGACGGGATTGAGCGAGCGCCCGATGTCGTGCGCGATCCAGATCTTCTTCGCTTCCACCCATCCCAGGTGCGGGTCCACCTCCGCTTCCACGACGCAGGCCGAATAAGAGTAAGTCGGCGAGGGGCCCACGCCGCCACCCTTGTAGCGTGCCGCAGATTCGGGCGGCGTGTAGGAGCCGGTGGTCCCCAGCGTCCCGTGCATCGCCTCGCCGAGCTGCACCGCCTCGGCGAAGCCGACGCCGCGCGCGGGATCCCCGGCGTCGAACACCCGCCGCCCGGCGAAGACCAGATGGCCGGCCGGGATTTCCAGCTTTGCCGACACCGCGGAAGCGATCAGGTCGCGGGCGCGCTCGGCGGCCTGGATCGCGGCGTTGCCCATCATCAGGGTGACCCGGCTGGAATAGGAGCCCAGATCGACCGGTCCGAGATCGGTATCGCCGGTGACCAGGCGGATGTCGAAAGGATCGATCCCCAGTACTTCGGCGACCAGGTTGGCGAGCACGTCGTCCGATCCCTGGCCGATCTCGGTGGCGCCGCAAAAGGCGGTGACGCGTCCGGAGCGGTCCAGCTGCAGCTGGACGCCGCTGTGCGGCAGAGTGTTCCAGTAGATCGGCAGCCCGGCGCCGCACAAGTAGGAGGAGCAGGCGAGTCCCAGCCCGCGCCCGTGCGGCAGCCGGCCGCGCCGCGCGCTCCATCCGGAGCCTTCCACCACGCGATCGATGCACTCTCCCAGGGCGATGGTGCCGAGCCGCATGTAATTCGCAGTCAGCGAGTGGGGACGCGCCAGCTGCGATTTCCGCAGCGCCGCCGGGTCGAGCCCCAAAGCGCAGGCAATCTTGTCGAGCTGCACCTCCTGCGCGAAGCGCGGCTGCGGCGTGCCGTGCCCGCGCTTGGGCCCGCAGGGCGGCTTGTTGGTGAAGGTGCGGCAGCCGCGGAAGCGGTAGCGGGGGATCTCGTAGGTCACCGTTTGCAGCGCGCCCGTATAGAAAGTCGAGGCCACGCCGTAGGAGCCGTAGGCACCTCCGTCCAGCAGCGTCTGCAGATCCATCGCCACGATCTTTCCCTCGCGGGTCACGCCGGTTCTGAGCTTCATCCTTACCGGGTGGCGGCCGCGGTGGCAGTAGAAGACCTCCTCGCGCGTCAGGCAGATCTTCACGGGACGTCCCAACAGCAGGGCGGCCTTGGCGACGACGATCTCATGCTGGAACGGGTCGCTCTTGCCCCCGAAGCCGCCGCCGTTGGGGGTGGCGATCACCCGGATGTGCGCTGGGGGTATCTCCAGAACGCGCGCCAGCGCCCGATGCACGTAGTGCGGTGTCTGCGTGGAGGACCACAGCGTCAGCTTCCCGTCGCCGTCGACGGCGGCCAGCGACGCGTGCTGCTCGATCGGCAGGTGGGTGTTCCCCTGGTAGAAGAAGAGATCCTCGAAGACGTGGTCGGCCCCGGCCAGCGCCGCGTCGACGTCGCCGAACTCCAGGGCCACCTTCTTGTGGACGTTGCCTTCACCGTAGGGCTGGATGCGCGGCTCGCTCACGGCGAGGGCCTCTTCCGGATCGGCGATGGTCGCCAGGGGCTCGTAGTCGACTTTCAAGCGTCCCATCGCTTCGAACGCCGTCAACTCGTCGGTCGCCACGATCGCGACGACCGGATCCCCCACGAAGCGGACGCGGCCGAGGCACAGCGCATGCTCGTCCTGGCTCACCGGAAGGATGCCGTAGGGAATCGGCATGTCGGCCCCGGTGAGGATCAGCTTGACTCCCGGCAGCGAGCGGGCGGCGCGCGTGTCGATGCGAAGGATGCGGGCGTGCGGGTGGGGGGAGCGCAGGATCTTGCAATGCAGCATGCGCGGCAGGAAGAGATCGTCGGCGAAGCGGGTCGCTCCGGTCACCTTGGCGCGCGCGTCGACGCGGCGGCGTGCCTTGCCCACCACCTTGAGCTCCGCCGTCCTGCCGCTCACGATGCCGGGCCCCCGCCGGGCGTCGCGCCACCACGCCGCCGGCGCGCCGCCGCCTCGACCGCCTCGAATATCTGTAAATACCCGGTGCAGCGGCACAGGACGCCGGAGAGCGCCTCGCGGATCTCCTCACGGCCGGGTTCGGGACTCTTTTCCAGCAGTGCGCAGGCCGTCATCAGCATGGCGGGAGTGCAGTAGCCGCACTGGGCGGCGCCGAGATCGGCGAAGCTCTCCTGAAGAGGGTGCAAGGCGGCGCCTTCCGCCAGTCCTTCCACGGTGCGCACATCGACCCCTTCGCACTCCAGGGCCAGCAGGAGGCAGGAGAGGACCGGGCGGGAGTCGACCAGGACGGCGCAGGCCCCGCACTCGCCCAGCTCGCAGCCATGCTTGGTGCCGGTGAGATAGAGATCCTCCCGCAGCACCTCCAGCAGCGTCTTGTAAGGATCGAACAGGATCTCGACCGGCTCGCCGTTGACCTGCAGGCTCAAGCGGCTTTTAGGCTCCGGCTCCCGATCCGGGGGCAAATCGCTCATCGCGGCGCATCCTCTGTCAT
The DNA here is from genome assembly GCA_035764505.1 of Candidatus Polarisedimenticolia bacterium. Taxonomy (NCBI): domain Bacteria; kingdom Pseudomonadati; phylum Acidobacteriota; class Candidatus Polarisedimenticolia; species Candidatus Polarisedimenticolia bacterium. The sequence continues at coordinate 9,475 of DASTZC010000025.1, read as the reverse complement.
GATCGTCGGGCGCACCAGTTTCGTCGTGCGGGCCGCGCCCTGTCAAATGGGCGTCCGCGGGGCGCCGCCCTCCAGCCGGTTGCCCGGCCCGCCGCGCCCTTCTTATAATCGGCCCGTCCCGAGAGGATCGCATGCAACGCCGCTTCGAATACTTCCATGCCGGGCTCGACCCGGAGCGCACCCTGGTGGTCGACGGCATCGCCCCGTCGGCGCTGAACCTGAGCCACTGGCCCGGGAACCGGACCCCGGCCCGCTACCGCGCCGACACCACGACCGAGATGGCCCTCCTGCTGGCCGAGGACCCGGCGCGCGAGACTTTCCTGGCGCCGATCGAGGTGGTCTCCAACAACCATTTCGATACCGACGGGATCCTGTCGGCCTGGGCGGTGCTGCATCCCGAAGAAGCGCTGCGCCACCGGCGCTTCCTGGTGGATGCCGCCCGGGCGGGGGATTTCGGCACTTTCACCTCTCCCGACGCGGTCAAATTTGACCTGATGGTGACCGCCTTCGGCAGCCTGCAGCACTCCCCCCTGACGTCGCGCCTGCAGGGATTGGGGGAAGAGGAGCGCTCGGCCCTGCTGTATGCCGAGCTCCTGCCGCGCCTGCCGGAGCTGTTCTACCGCGCCGACGCCCACCGCCGCCTCTGGGAGGAGGAGTTCGAGAGCATCGTGCACTCGTTCGAGCGCCTGCGCTCCGGCACGACCCGTATCCGCGACTACCCCTCTTCCAGCCTCTCCGTGATCGAGACCGACGAGGAGCTCGACAAGATGGCGCGCTTCGACTCGGTCCGTTTCCACCGCATCCTGACCGCCAGCCGCGACGGCCGCGGCTTCCGCTTCCAGCTGGAGCACCACGTCTTTTCGTGGTTCGACACGGTGACGCCGCCGCGCGGCGGCCGCACCGACCTGACGCCGCTGGCGTCGGAGCTGAACGCGCTGGAGCCGCCGGCCAACGGCCGCTGGGTCTACACCGGCAACCAGGATCTCGAGGCCCGGCTGTTCCTGCGCGACGCGCAGGGCGATCCCGGCGTCAGCGGATTGCCGCTGGACCGGGTCGAGGCGATTGCCGCCGACGCGCTGCGGGGGAGATGAGCGGTGCTCGATCGGATTCCGTTCGGCCCGATCCTGGTCGTCCTCACCCTCCTGTCGGCGTTGCTCTTTCCGGTCGTCGTGGTGATGGGATGGGCGGCCTCTTCCGGGTGGATGTCGATCCCGTCGCACGTCAGCTGGGCAATGCCGATCACCCTGCTGAGCATCTTCGCGCACGCCATCATCATGTTCTATTTCATCGGCACCGGGTCACGGATCAAGGAAGTGGTCAAGGAGTTCAAGCTGGACGCCGGCTTGTACCGCCGTACCCTGGAGTTCAAATCGCGGGTCTTCCCGATGTCGATGCTGACGATGGGGCTGGTCATGACGGCCTACATCATCGGCGGCGGCGCCCATACCCACTTCCGCTGGACCCCGCCCTGGCTGCACGGATTGCTGGCGCTGGCCGCCGCGGTCTTCAACGTCGTCGTGGCGCTGCGCGAGGTGGTTTGCATCAGCGATAACCTGACCCTCGTCGACGACGTCGACCAGGCGGTCTTCACCGCCACCCGCTGAGGCCCCCACCGGCCCCGAAAGGGACGCCGGGCACCCGTTTCGGATGAGGATCCCGTTGCCGCGGGACGGGGTTCAGGGTACCTTTTCAGGATGCCTCAAGCACACCTTTGGCGTTCCAGGATGACCCGGGCGGCGGGGCTGTCGCTCCTGTTCCTCGCGGGGCTCCGCGCGGGGTTCTCCGCCGGCGGTCCCGGCCATGCCGGAGCCGACCTGAGAAAGGCGATCCTCTCCCAAGGCGAGGCGCGCGTGATCGTGACGCTCCTGCCCGAGCGCGACATGCCGCTGACCCGGTCCCGGCGATCGCCGCGCCAGCGTGTCGAGGAGGTTCTGCGCGGCGTGCCTGCCCACGAGATCCGCGATCCGCGGCCTTTGAGCGCCGCCCCGGTATTCGCGGCGCGGATTACCGGCAGGGGACTGGCGGTGCTGCTGGCCGATCCGCGGGTGTCGCGCGTGGATCTGGACGGCGAGGTGCGTGGCGCCGACGCCGGCTCGGCGGCCCAGATCCAATCCGACCGGGTGCGCCAGCTCGGCTATAGCGGCGAGGGGATCACCGTGGCGGTTCTGGACAGCGGCACCGACCTGTTCGAGAACCCCGATCTCGACCCGGTGGTGATTGGCGAGGAATGCTTCTGCTCGAATCGCGGCGGGTGCTGTCCGGACGGCACCTCCCGCCAGTCGGGCCCCGGGTCGACGCGCAGCATTGGGTCTCACGGTCCCGGCATCCTGGGAATCTTGGCTTCGCAGGGGGCCATCGCCCCGGAGGGGATCGCGCCGGGGGCGCGGATGCTCGTGCTGCGCGTCCTCGACGATTCCGCCGTCGGCACCTTTTTCGACGTTTTGGCGGCCCTGGACTGGATCGCGACCGACGCGCCGCAGGTGCGGCTGGTCAACCTGAGCCTGTCCGCGGGGACCTATCCTTCCCCCTGCGATCACATCGACTCGTTCAGCGAGGCCGTCTCCCTGTTGTCGGCCGCCCTGCGGCAGCGGGGCTGCCTGTTGATTGCCGCCTCGGGCAACACTTCCTCGACCGACCTGATAGGCACGCCGGCGTGCGTCGACTCGGTGCTCTCGGTCGGAGCGGTGAACTCGGCCGATCAGATTCCCTTCTACAGCAACAGCGGGGAAGGGCTCGACCTCCTGGCGCCCGGACAGAACATCGTTACCTCATCGAGCATCGCGCGCGTGCAGACGCTCTCCGGCACCTCGGTGGCCGTGCCGCATGTGACGGCGGGGGCGGCCCTTCTCCTGGAAGCCAATCCCGCCCTCTCGCCGGAGGATCTCGAGCAACGCTTCGAGACGCGCGGGGTTCCCATCAGCGACGATCGCAACGGCAGGATCACGCCGCGCCTCGATGTCTACCGCGCGCTGCTGCTGCCGCTCGACGTGGTGGCACAGCCGTCGGTGGCGTCGCTGAAGAGCCGCGGGCCTCTGCATCTGGTGCTGCAGCCGCGCGCCGGACAGCTATCCGGCGATCTGGTGGCCGCGAGCGTGGTGGCCTCGGCGGGCGGGGGAGAAGCCGCGGCCGATCCGTCGAGCGCCGTGCTGGGCGATGCCAACGCCGACGGCATCGCCGATCTCACGGTGGCGGTCGATCGCCAGGAGCTCCTGGAAGGAATCAGCGGAACGGGAGAGGTGAGATTGACCGTGACGGCTGCCTTTGCGTCCGGGATCGAGGCGCGCGGCGCTACGACGCTGCGGATTGTGGGGTCGCGGGAAGCGCACCCGGCGGAGCCGTCTCCTTAAACAGGGGGCCGGGTGGCTGTCAGGATTCTCCGGGGATTCCCGGCTCGGTCATCGCCGTCGGATCGAGAATCTTGCGCAGCTGCTCCGGCTCGAGCAGCTTGTGGTCGACGACGATCTGGTAGATCGACTTTCCGGTGCGCATCGACTCCTTGGCCACCTCCGCCGCCGCGGCATAGCCGATGTGGCGGTTCAAAGCGGTGGCGATGCCGACGCTCTCCAGCGCATAGCTGCCGCAGCGCTCGGAATCGGCCGTGATCCCCTCCACGCAGCGCACCCGGAAAACCTCCAGGGTGTTCTTCAGGATTTCCATCGACTGCAGGACGTTGTAGATCATCGCGGGCATCATGACGTTGAGCTCGAGCTGTCCTGCCTGCACCGCGAGGGAGACCGTCAGGTCGTTGCCCACCACCTGGAAGGCCACCATGTTCAGCACCTCGGGCATCACCGGGTTCACCTTCCCCGGCATGATGGAGGAGCCGGGCTGCACCGCAGGGAGCCGGATCTCCGCGAACCCGGTGCGCGGCCCGGAGGAGAGCAGCCGCAGGTCGTTGGCGATGCGGATCAGCTCGAGTGAGAGGATCTTCAGCGCCGAGGAAATCTCGGCGAGCGGCAGCTGGCTCTGCATCGCCTCGCGCAGGTCCGCAGATCCGCGCAGCGGCAGCCCGGTCAGCTCGGCGAGGCGCGCGGTCATGCGGGTGCGGTACTCGGGATGGGTGTTGATGCCGGTCCCCGCGGCGGTGCCGCCGATTCCCAGCTCCGCCAGAGAAGGCCCGCAGGCGGCGAGGCGCTCGCGGCAGCGCGCCAGCGTCGCGGCATAGGCGGCGAACTCCTGGCCCAGGCGCACCGGCACGGCGTCCTGCAGGTGGGTGCGCCCCGATTTGATGATCCCGTCGAACTCGCGCCCCTTGGCGGCGAAGGACCGCTCCAGCTTTTCGACGACCGGCAGCAGATCGCGCAGCATCAGCAGGGAGCTCAGCCGCATGGAAGTCGGGAAGGTGTCGTTGGTGCTCTGCGCCATGTTGACGTGATCGTTGGGATGGACCTTCTTGTACTCGCCGCGGCCCCCTCCCAGGATCTCGGCGGCGCGGTTGGCCAGGACCTCGTTGCAGTTCATGTTGAAGGAGACGCCCGCCCCGGCCTGGAAGACATCGACCACGATCTGATCGCGCAGATCTCCGCGGATCAGCTCGTCGGCGGCGCGCACGATGGCATCGGACAACTCCGGTGCCAGGTTCCCGAGGTCGCAGTTGGTCAAGGCGGCGGCTTTCTTCACGAAGGCGTGCGCGGTGATGAGGGCGGGATGGGCGCGCAAGCCGCTGATGGGAAAATTCTCCAGGGCGCGGACCGTCTGCACGCCGTAGTAGGCGTCGGCGGGGACCTGCTTCTCCCCCAGGGAATCCTTCTCGATTCTCGTGGCGCTCATGGTGCTCCCCTGGATGCAAGGTTCGAGATGCGGAATCCTACCACGACTGCCGGAGGGATCCGGCGGCGCAGCGGCAGGACGCGGTGCCCGCCGGCGATGGTCCCTGCCCGGGGCAAGGCTCAGGAACGAACGGCCGTCGAAGGCCCCGAGCGAAACAGGAGATAGCCTGCCGCCCTGGGAAGCGCCCGCAGCCACCATCCGCCGCCGTTGCGCGTCAGCGCCACCATCCGAGCCGTCGCGGCGGGGCGGCGCGCCAGGGAGCGCAGGAAGCGGCGCATCAGATCGGGATGAGACATCAGGCGCCGCAGCGCGGCCGCCACGACGGCGCGCGGGAAGACCTCCCGCCGGAGGAACTCCCGGTAGCAGCGCAGGCCCCGCGCCGGCGCGTGGGAGGAGAGGATCATCGCCTCGGCGGCTGCTTCGCCACCCAGCAGGGCCAGGGCGATCCCCTGGCCGATGAACGGGTCGGTAACGCAGGCCGCGTCTCCGGCGAGGAGCAGCCCCTCGCTGATGGCCTGACGATGGCCGAGGCGCACCGGAAAGGTCGAAGCGCGATCCAGCGCGGCACCGGAGGCTGGAGGGACGGGGCCGGGAAAGTCGCCCTCCCGCAGGCGCCGGCGCAGGAGCCCGAAGGGGTCGAGGGAGCGGGCGCCAGTCTCCACGAGAGCTCCGAGGCAGCAGCGGTCCCCTTCGATCGGAGCGAGCCCCGCATAGCCTCCTGGAAACAGAAACAGGTCGACCCGCCCGGTTGGCGGGGTGGTGGCGCGGAAATGCAGCTGCAGCCCGACGCCGCCGGGGGTAAAGCGTCCCTCGAGACCCGCCAGCGAGGCGACGCGCGAGTTCCTGCCATCCGCTCCGAGGATCCTCCGGGCGACCAGACGGCGCGATTCTCCGGCGACGCGGAACTCGGCGAGCCATCTCCCGTCCTGACGCGTCAGCTTGATAAGACGCGCCCCGTCGAGAACCGCGGCGCCTTCGCGCCGCGCCGTCTCGCGCAGGACTCCATCCAGCAGGCGGCGGCTGACGCCCAATCCGCCGGCGCCCGCGGGGGCGAGTGTTAGAGGCGAGGCAAGCCATTCGCCTCCCGCCGGATGGATGCGCGTCGAGGCGATCGGGGCCGCTCCCTCGGAGACCAGCTCCGCCAGCAGATCGTGGCGCTGCAGCACCGAGGTCCCCTCGCTGCCGACATATTCGCCGCACACCTTGCCGGTTCCCGGGAAGCGCTGATCGGCAAGGAGCACTTCGCGCCCGGCGCGCGCCAGGAGCGTCGCGGCCAGCGCTCCGGCGGGGCCCGCCCCGATCACCAGCGTCTCGATCTCGTGGAGAGGCAGATCGCTCATCGCCCACCCGGGTGGCGCATCAGGTAGCGCAAGGGAAAGCTGCGCCGCACCAGGTGCGGGTCCCAGCCGGCGCGCCCGGCGAGCGCCCGGGCCTCGGGTAGGGTCAGCGCGCGCAGCACCGAGAGCGGGCCGTCGTTGCGCGTCATGCGCCCACGGGTCAGCAGGCGGGTGAAGGCCCAGGTGAGCCAGTAGGCGACATGACCCCGCCTCAGATCTCCCACCACCGCCAGCTCGGCCGCCAGGTCCCCCATCTGTCTGAGGAAGCTCTCCCAGCTTTTCCCCGGGAGATGATGCAGCAGCAGCGAGCAGACGACGAAGTCGAAGGAGCGCGCGGGGAAGGGAAGCGCCAGGGCGTCGGATTGCACCAGAGTGATCTCGGGGTAGGAGCCGAGGACCGTCCGCGCGATGTCGAGGACCGGGCGGCTCCGGTCGACGCCCACGAGGATCGCTTTCAGATGATGACGCCGGCACTGGAGGGCGATCGACCGCAGGAAGATGCAGCCTCCGGCACCGACGTCCAGCATCCGGAACGGACGCGAGCGCGGCCAGCCGGCGATGCGCGCGGCCCATTCCGCCTCGCTCGCCCCGCCCAGAAGGCGGTGGATGCGCGACAGGTCTTCGAGGCTGGCGCGCAGCTCGCCCGGATCGATTTGCGGGAGGTCCAGGATCTCCTCGCGCCGTTCCTCGCGCGCGGGAGGCGTGAACATCGCTAGGTCCGATGCCGCCGCAGGACGAGCGCGGCGTTCTTGCTCCCGAACCCGATGCAGTTGCACAGCGCGACCTCGACTTGCAGCTCGCGCGCGCGGTGCGGGATGTAATCGAGATCGCATTCCGGGTCGGGCTGATCGAGATTGAGGGTCGGGTGGAACCTGCCGTCCCGCATGCCGAGGAGCGTGGCCGCCACGCCGGCGGCGCCGCAGGCCCCCTGGGGATGCCCGATGATCGACTTGAGGGCGCTCATCGGGAGGCGCCCGGCGAAGGTCCCGAAGGCCCGCTTCACCGCCCGTGTCTCCACCACGTCGTTGAGCCGGGTGGAAGTTCCGTGCAGCGACAGGTAGCCGACTTCCGACGGATCGCTGGAGGCGTCCTGCATCGCCAGGGTCATCGCCCGGGCCGGCTCCTCGCCTTCGTCCTCGAGGCGGACCCTGTGGTAGGCGTCGCAGGTGGCGCCGTAGCCGGCGATCTCGCCGTAGACGCGCGCGCCGCGCTCCATCGCTTGCTCGCGCTCCTCGAGCACCAGCATCCAGCTGCCTTCACCAAGGACGAAGCCGTCGCGATCGCGGTCGAAGGGGCGCGAGGCACGTTGCGGCTCCTCGTTGCGGGCCGTGGAGAGGACTTTCATGAGGCAGAAGCCTGTCAGGATGCCGTGGGAGATGGTGGCGTCCACGCCGCCGCTGAGCAGGCGGTCCTGCCGACCCCAGCGGATCGACTCGAAGGCGTACCCCAGCGCGTCGGTGGAGCTGGTGCAGCCGTCCGACAGCACGTGCGACGGGCCCTTGATGCCGTAGGCGATGGAGATCTCGCTCGCCACCGTCCCGGTGGTCGAGCTGGGGATGACATAGACGCTCGCACGGCGGATGTCGCCGCGGAAGTAATGCGCGTACTGTCGCTCGGTGAACTCGAGCGCCCCTCCGCCGCAGCCCAGGACGACTCCGAGGCGGCGGGGCTCGAGCAGCAATCCGGCCGCGTCGAGCAGCGCCGCGTCGGCCAGCGCCTCGCGCGAGGCCGCCAGCGCCAGCGGGGCGATGCGCGGCACGTGCTGCCGGTCTTTGCGGGGAATCCAGGCGTCGGTATCGAAGCGCTTGACCTCGCCGGCGACGCGCGAGTCGAGCCCGGCCGGATCGAACGAAGCGATGCGCGCCACGCCGCTCTCACCGGAGAGGCTGGCCCGCCAGAATGACTCGCGATCGTTGCCGTTGGGGGCGACGGCTCCGATCCCGGTGACTACCACCCTCCGGGGAAGGTGCGCTCCTCGGAACTGGGAAGACATGAGATCCTCAGGGCTCGCGCGGCAAGGCCAAGCGATTATAGGACAGAAAATTTTGACGGACGACGAAGATTCGGTGTGTGACGCTTGTCACCAAGGAAAAGGGAGCGGATAATGTGCGCGCTCGCTGGAGATCGTTCATGCCGACGCTCGCACGCGACATCATGACCCGGGAGGTGGCGACCGCCACGCCGGCCATGTCGATCGACGATCTCTGCGAGATCTTCCAGACCCGCAACGTCAAGGGCGTTCCCGTCGTGGACGAAGCCGGGCGGTTGCGCGGCATCGTCACCGAGAGCGACGTTGTCTTCGGCGGATTGGGGCGCGGCCAGCCGGTCACGTCGCCGGCCGAGGGAAAGCTGCCGGGCCCCGGGCCCACCACGGTCGGGGAGATCATGACCGAGCCCGCCATCAGCGTCGAGGAAGACACCGATGTCCTGAAGCTCGCCGAGCTGATGTGGAAGATGCGCATCCACCGTCTGCCCATCTGCCGCGACGGCCGTCTCACCGGCATGGTCAGCGCGCTCGATATCTGCCAGGCCCTCACCGAGGGGAAGATCGGGACGCCGCTCAAGCCCCGCGCGGTGCGTTCCACCACGACGCGTCGCGCGCGGCGCTGATTGCCTCTCCCTTTTGATTTACTTCGAGGATCGCTTCTGGTATAACCTCGCGCGGCGCCCGCCGTGCATCGGCGCCGCATCCGAATCCAAAGGGAGCCATCCATGACGACCTTGACGATTCGCCAGGCATCGGAAGTCGTCGGCCGCGCGCCAGCCACGATTCGGCGCTACATCAAATCCGGACGGCTGCCGGCCGCCAAGGACCAGGGAAAATTCGGCGAGGAGTTCCGCATCCGCATGGAAGATCTGCAGGGGCTGGGGCTCGCGAAAGCGGAGCCGCCGGCGCCGCCTTCCGTGTCGGCGCAGCCCGGCGGCGATCTCCCGGTGCGCTGGTCGCCGCCCGCCTCCCAGCTGACCGCGCCGGCCGCCGAGCCGGGTATTCCGCGCGATCTCTACGCGGAGCTCGTCATGAAGCACGAGCGGCTGCTGGTGCAATACGGCATGGTGCGCGCCGGCGGCGTCAAGCTGCTCGAGGCGCGTGCCGACCTGGAGGCCAAGGACTCCCTGCTGGCGGAGCGGGAGCGCGAGATCCGGGAGATCAAGGAGCGCTCGGAGCGCGAGATCGGCTTCCTGCAGAGCCATCTGCGTCAGGCCGAGATCGAGATCGAGGATCGCAACATCGAGATTGCGCTGCTGCAGGAGAAGCTGCGGCGCCTGGAGATCGCGGCCGCCGGCGCCGAGGCGGTGCGCAGCTTCGACGAGGAGGTCCGGACGATCCAGGACCGCGAGGTCCGAACCATGCATGACCGCGAGGTCCG
>DASTZC010000024.1 GCA_035764505.1 Candidatus Polarisedimenticolia bacterium | reverse complement strand
CTCGCGGGTGGTGCGCTTCTCGGCAGGCTTGTGGAACAGCAGCAGCCCGCCGAACAGCAGGATCGCCGCGTGCAGCGCGAGGGCGAAGGCGAACGCCTTGAGCCGGGCCATCATTTCTTGGTGGTGGAGATGCCGACGCGTGAGATGCCGATCTTGCGGGCCTCGTCCAGGACGGCCACGACCTGCTTGAAATCGGCGTCCGCCGCCGCGTTGACCACCACCTTGGGGTCCTTGCTGGAGGCCTTGAAGGACTGCAGCTTGAAGGGGAGCTGGGAGGCGGAGATCTTCTCCTTGTTGTAGAAGATTTCCCCGTTGTCCATGACGGTCAGGGTCAGCGCCTTCTCGGAATCGGGGCTGGACTGCGAGGTGCTGGCGGAGGGGAGCTGCACCTGCATCCCCTGGTTGCGGGTCATCGACAGCGACACCATGACGAAGGTGGCCAGCAGGAAGAAGACCACGTCGATCAGCGGCACGATCTCGATCCTCGCCTTCTTGAAACCGTGCGTTTCGAGTCTCATGCGTACTCCCTCAGCGAAGAGCCGGGCTTGGCGGCCATCACCGGTCCGGGCAGCGCCTCGGCAAGACGGCCCTCGGACCCGCGGCTGCCGAACCGAGTCTCGGCCTCCATGATCGGCTTCATCAGCAGCTCGAGATGGCTGGCCGCGTCCTCGATCGCGTGGCGCGCCTCCTCGTTCTTGTTGTGCAGGAAATTGAGCGGCACCAGCGAGCTGATGGCGATCCCCAGCCCGAAGGCGGTGGCGATCAGCGCCTCGGCGATGCCGCCGGTGATCTGCGCCGGAGCGCTCAGCTCGGCGCCACCGAGCATGCCGAAGGAGCCCATCATCCCGGTGACGGTGCCGAGCAGGCCGAGCAGCGGCGCCATGGTGATGACCGTGTCCAGGATGGCGATGCCGCGCGTGAAGCGCACCAGCTCCTTGGCCCCGGCGCGCATCAGGGCGCCGGAGAGCGACTTCTCCCGGTGCGTCATGGCGTACACCAGCGTGCGGGCCACGAAGTCCTTGGTTCCCTGGCCGCGGCGTATCGCCCCGTCCACGTCTCCCATCTCCACCTTGGCCAGGATGTCGATGATCGCTTCCGGGTCGCGCCCGCGCCGGACCCCGGCGAGGAACAGCAGCCGCTCGATGATGACGGAGCTGGCCAGCAGCGAGACGAAGAGCAGCGGCCACATGATCGGACCGCCCTTCTTGAAGTAGCCGAACAGGCTGCCGCGCGCGATCAGGGCCTGCAGCGCGCCGCCGCGGCTCGGATCCAGGGGGAGCGACCCCTTCCCCTTCTCCACCAGCTCGGCGATCTTCTCGTCGGTCTTCTCGGGCAGCGCCCGGACCGCCGGCGTGTCGGAGCCGGCCTGGGGCGTCGCCAGTCCGGAAGGATGACCGTCCTTCGCCGCGAACAGGACCACCGGTCCGATCATGGCGAAAGTGCCGTCGTCCACCGTCCCGGAGGCATCCACCGCCTTGCCCGGGTAGCGGGTCCCTCCCAGCAGGTCCTCGGCGCGCGTCAGGGCCTGCCGCACCACCTCGGTCTGGCGCGCGAAGCGCTCCTTGGGAGCGAGGTCCTTGTTCAGCGTCGCCAGCTTGGCGGCCTCGAGCGAAGCGGCGTAGCGTCCCGTCTCGCTCACATGCAGGGTGCTCTCGAAATTCCGCGTGAACTCGTCGAGGAGGTTGCCCACGTAGGTGACTTCCTCCTCGCGCAGGTGGGCCGCCTCTTTCAGCTGCCCCACTTCCAGCCCCGTCTCGTCGTTGCTCCGCGCACCGGAGTCCTGCTTCCCCTTCAGATCGCGCAGCCGGCTTTCGAGCGAGCTCATCTCCTTCGCCAGGGGCACCTTCTCCGTCTCGATGCTCTCGCGCAGGGCCTTCAGCTCTGCCAGACTCTTCTCCAGGTCCTGCCGGACGCTGCCGGCCACCGGAGCGAGCGGCGCGCCGCCGCCCGCGGCCTGGGCTTCCACGGGATTGGAGGCCAGCGCACCGGCAAGCAGCAGGGTCGCGAAGGCAACGTTGCGGCTCATCGGATTTCCACCGGCAGCAGCACGAAGCTGGGCTTGGCCTTGTTCTGCAGCACTTCCACCACCTGGCTCACCTCCGGCGCGATGCGGTCTTCGTTCTTCCACTCCCAGCCCTTCTCCGAGGGGCGACCCACCCCGGCCTGACCCTGGGCCCCCACGAAATAGGCCTGGCCCAGCCCGACGTAGACCACCTTCACCTCGGCCGGCTTGCCATCGGTCAGAGTCCGAACCTCGCTGGTCAGGGTGATTTCTCCGTTGAACTTGTTGATCTCGTTCAGAATCCCGGCGACATTCTGGAACCTCTCGGCGGCCGAGATGGCGCTCTGAGCCGGGTTGTCGGGCATGCGGCCGTACAGCGGCTTGATCTTTTCCTTCAGCGGATCGGGGAGTCGATCGTGCAGGACGCGAAGGCGCGTCTCCAGCTCCCCGGCCATCCGGCCAAGCTCGCCGGAGACCTCTTTCATCGTGTCGATGCGGGCATTCAGCTCCGCCTTGTCCTTGCGCACCCCGCCGCCCGATTGGGAAATCTCCGTGACCTTCCCTTCCGCGGCGGCGACCTCGCCGCGCAGCAGGTCGATGCGCGACTGGAGGATTTCCTTGCCGTCCTTCCAGTCGGCGCGCTCCTTGGCGATCATCTGCTGGGTCTCGGCCCACTTGGCCAGCAGCGAGCGCACCGTCTCGGGGCTGTCGGGCGCTTCCTCCGGAATGGCGACGGGGGCCGACAGGATGAGGCATAAGGCGACCAGCGACGCTTGGCGGCGGACGATGCGGCTTCTCATACGGTGAGGTTAAGCTCCCTGTGTGACGATTCGGCAACATTCCTGCGGCAACTCCGGAGCGTTCCGCCTACCATTTCCAGGTGAAGCTGATCCCGAGTAGCCGGGCGGTCTCGCGCTCGGTCTTGACCGTCTCCTCCCCCGACGGGGTGCGGTAGACGGTGCGCGCTTCCGGGGCAAGGAGGTTCTTCCCTTTCACAGCGACCGAGAAACCTTTGCCGATCCGCTGGGCCAAGGTGACGTCGAGCGACTTGAACTCTTCCTGGAAGACGTTGGGGACGGCGTCCTCGGCGCCACGGGCCGCTCCGGTCAGGAGCATCTCCCCGGTGACGTTGTAGAAGATCCCGACGGAGGTCCCGAAGCGCTCCGAGTCGTAGGTGAGGTTGGCGTTCCAGATCTTGTCGGGCTGCCCCTGCAGCCGCCGGGTCGGCTCGTCCAGCTCGAACGACGCCAGCGACTCCTGCTCGGAAGCCGGGACCTCCACCTCGGAGTTGATGAGCGTGAGATTCACCCCCACCGACAGGTCCTTCAGCCAATCCGCCGCCCACTCCATCGAGGAGCGGGCCTCCAGCTCGACTCCCGAGAGCTTGCCTCGTTCGTAGTTGACCGGCTGGATGAAGCTGCGGCCGCCGGCGGCGAAGCTGATCAGCTCGATCGGGTTGCGGATCTGCTTGTAGAAGGCGCTGCCCGCCAGGACCGCTCCCGGACGCGGGAACCACTCCCAGCGCAGGTCGTAGTTATTGATGCGGGACAGCGTCAGATCCGGGTTGCCGACATACTCGTCGCCGAAAATGAACTCCTCGGTGGCGACGGGCGCCAGCTCGCGGAAGTTGGGGCGGGCGATCGTGGCGCTGACCGTGCCGCGCAGGCTCATTCCCTGGCGGATCGACCAGACGAGACCGGCTGAGGGGAGGAGCGCTTTGTCCTTGATATCGGCCACCGCCAGCTCCTGGTCCACCCTCTGGATGCCGCGGTCGCCGCTGTCCGGGTTGACGACGATGACATCCACCTTGCCGAGGCGCTCGTTGGTCGGGATGACCGACAGATCGGTCGACTCGAGACGCACGCCGGCAATCGCCTTGAAGTTGCTGCGAAAAGGAAACTCGGCCATGGCGAAGGCGGCGTCGATGTCCTGGCTGCCGGTGTAGTCGACGTCGGAGGATGTCAAAGGCGTGATGATCCAGAGGAGCTGGTTGGGTGCCGGCGGATGATTGGTCGCCAGGCCGATGCGGTTCGAGTCGGTGAAGACGTCGGTCCAGAGCTGATCGGCATCGGTCGCATGGAAGCTGGCCAGCTGCAGGTTCTCGCGCGCCGCGTCGTTGCCTGGCGCCTGGGTGGGGAAGTTGTAGGTGAAGGAGCGCTGCTCGTAGTCGCGATCGGTGCGATCCAGGCGGACGCCGCCACGAAGCGTGGCGGAAAGGTCTCCCCAGGTGGAGAAAGGCAGCGAGTAATTCACCGCCGACTGCCAGTTCGACTCGCCGACATCCCGCCAGATCCGGCGCGTGTTGGAAGGATCGGTGCTGTCGCGCGGCTTCAGCCCCACCAGCGTCTCGTTGTTGAAGTCGTTGCGGAAGAAGCGCACGTCGGGCTCCTCCTGGCTGGTGTCGTTGTAGGCGACGAACCAGTCGAGCCCCTGGCCCTGCTTTTCTCCGGAATGGTGCTCTCCGTGGATTTGGGCCGAGCCGACGAAGCGCTCGGTGTAGTGCAGCGCCTGGTTCTGCCGCTCGACGCCTCCCCCGAGCGTCTGAACCTGGAAGCGTGCCTCGTCTTCCGCCGACCGGTTGCCGATCAGGTTCAGGGCATAGCGCTGGTTCTGCCCCGCGACGAACTCGAAGTTGATCAGAAGTCCCGTGAGAGTTTCCTCGGTTCCCCTGGTCTCGGAGCGGCTCACCAGCTGCATCGGCTGATCGGGCAGGGAGACGGTGCCATTGTTGTTCTGGGCGTCCTCCATGAGATCGTATTTGTGCTGGAAGGTCAGCGCTCCCAGGATCCCGAGCACCCGATCGTTCCCGCGCTCCCAGCGGTTGCCTCCCACGAACGAGAAGCTGCCGTTCAGTCCCGGCGTGTCGGTGGTGACCCCCATCGCCGGGTCGAAGGAGCGGACGAGGCGATCGTAGGCATCGGAAATGGCGATCTTCTCCGCGGTGTAGGGGGCCCGGAAAAGATTGTTGGGTATGGGAGGAATGCTCTTGTAGGCCTCCTTCGCCGCCTCCGGAAGGGCGCGATCGTCCGCCCCACCCCCGAGCAGCGGCGTCCCCCCGCCTTCGTAGGTCAGGAAGGCGTCGTTGCCGGTGGCCATACTGTTGTTCTCGGCCCCCAGGGACACGGCGTAGGTCAGCTTCTCGGGGATCGACCGTGTCTGGATGTCGAC
>DASTZC010000023.1 GCA_035764505.1 Candidatus Polarisedimenticolia bacterium | reverse complement strand
TGCCGCCGACGCGCGCCGCTTGGCTCCGCTGAGCTGAAACTTAGCGTCAGGCACACCGGTATTATAAGGTGACCCGGTGTGAGGAGAATGCACGGTGCATCCCAGCGACAAGATCGCACGAGTGGCGGGCGGGCTGTATCTCCTGATGGGGGTCCCCGCAGTATTCAGCCTCATGTACGTCCCAAACAGATTGGTCGTTGCCGGTAATGCCGATGCCACCGCCGGCAACGTCACGGGCTTCGAAATGCTTTTCCGATTGGGAATGGCCGCCGAGCTGGCTGCAGCTGTCTTTCTTCTTCTCCTGGCGCTGGCGCTCCACCGCTTGCTTGGTGACGTGGACAGGAACCATGCCAGGCTGATGGTCGGACTGGTGCTCGCTTCTGTGGCGATTTCGTTTACGAATGTGCTGAACAGCCTGGCGGCCCTGACCCTCTTCCGCGGCACCGATTATCTTGCGGCCCTGGACCACCCGCAGCGGGAAGCGCTGGGAATGCTGTTTCTTGTCCTTCATCGGCAAGGGATCGGAATCGTCGGGATTTTTTGGGGACTATGGCTGCTGCCTTTAGGCGTGCTGGTGATGCGCTCAGTGTTCTTGCCTCGGATCTTGGGCGTTTTGCTGATCCTCAATTGCGCCGGCTATGTAGCTGCCAGCCTGACCACGCTGCTCGTGCCAAGCTACGCGAACGTCGTTTCCCGAGTCGTCATGCCGACGCTCCTCGGGGAGCTGTGGCTCATGCTCTGGCTGCTCATTCGAGGGGCGCGCCCGCAATCGAGCGCCGCCTGACAATGGCTCGACCGAGCGCGCAACCTCCTGACCGCACGTTTTCGCCGCGCCGGCCAGGCCCCGGCGACAGCCCGCGGTGTCGGCACGCCTGTGGAGAGCGCAATGGCCGATCAGTTCGCCAATGTCTACGCCGACGCCGAGCGCGCCAAGTCCTACGCCAGGCTCGGCTATCCCGGCACCTACTATCTCGCCTTCCGCGATATTCCCGAGCTCCTGCGACGCCACATCCAGGGCCGCCAGGCGCTCGACTTCGGCTGTGGCACCGGTCGCTCCACGCGGTTTCTGAAGGATCTGGGCTTCCATACGACCGGCATTGATATTGCCGAGCCGATGCTTCGTGAAGCGCGGGCCAGCGATCCCCAGGGCGACTACCTGCTGGCTTCAGCCGGGCAGCCACCGGAGCTTCCCCCGGATGCCTACGATCTCATCCTGGCCGCCTTCACCTTCGACAATATCCCGACCGGAGAGACGAAGACCGCCCTGTTCCGCGCGCTGGGACGGGCGCTCTCTCCCGGCGGCCGTATCGTCCTCATTGTCTCGACCCCCGAGATCTACTGGCACGAATGGCTCTCCTTCTCCACCAAGGACTTCCCCGAGAACCGGCAGGTGCCGGATGGGGGCCGGGTACGTATCGTCATGTTGGACGTGCCGGACCGTCGTCCGGTGGAGGATATCGTCTGGTCGGATCGAGCCTATCGAAAGGTGTTCCGTGACGCAGGTCTCCGAGTGATCCAGGTTCATCAGCCGCTTGGGCTGCCTGGCGAGCCGTTTCCCTGGATGAGCGAAGTCTCGGTCCCGGCATGGACGGTCTACGTTCTGAGTCGCGCTGACCGGGATCAGGTAGCCGGATAACTCGGTGACACGCCATGGCAGAGAAGAATCTCGATAGCCTGCGCGAGCGCATAGCCTCGCTCGATCTGGAGCTGGTGGCGCGAGCCGCGGAGCGGGTGGAGCTTGCCAGGGAGATGGGGGAGCTCAAGCGCCGCCAGAATCTGGCCACGGTGGATTACGCTCAGGAGAAGGTGGTCCTGGAACGCGCCCGAGTCGCGGCGCGGGAACGCGGCCTCGACCCTCGCGTGGCCGAGGATCTCTTCGCCGGGCTCATCAGTGCCTCGGTTTCAGCGCAGGAGGAAGACAGTCTGCGTGTTGCAGGGGTCGGTGCGGGGAAGAGCGCGGTGGTGGTCGGCGGCGCCGGCCGCATGGGCCGGTGGGTGAGCCGCTTTCTGACGGCCCAGGGTTACACCACCGTCTCCCTCGATCCCCTGGCGCCGCCTGACGAAGGAGCCTCGGCTCGGCAAGCCCTGCAGTCGGCGGAGCTGATCGTCTGTTCCACGCCGCCCACCGCCACCGCGGATTTGTACCTGGATTGGTCCAGCAGGCCGCTGGCGGGGGTGGTGGTCGATATCGCCAGCATCAAGACGCCGCTCATGGATGCCATCCGTGCCCTTCAGGATGCCGGCGGCCGGGTCGCTTCGATCCACCCCATGTTCGGCCCCTCCACGGTCCTGCTGCGCGATTGCGACGTCGTCATCTGCGACACCGGCGATGCGCAGGCGACCTCGACCGTCGAAAGACTCTTCCAGCCGACGACGGCCCACCTCCTGCGCCTGCCGCTCGCCGATCACGACCGGCTCATGGCAGAGCTGCTCAGCCTCGCGCACGCCGCCGCCATCGCCTTCGCGCTCTCCCTGCCGGAGGCCGAGCCCCCCGTGCGCAGCACCACCTTCCAGGCTCTGGAACGGCTTGCCGCGACCGTCGTGCGGGAGAGCCCCGAGGTCTATTACGAGATTCAAGCCGGGAACCCCCATTCGCTGCAGGCCCTCGAGCGCCTGCGCAGCGCACTGGATCGCATCATCGCAACGGTCAAGGGAGGCGATCGGAAAGGATTCTGGGCGCTTTTCGTCGAGGGCCAACGGCGCACGTCAAGGCGCGTGCCGGAATCGGAACGACGTTAGGACCATCGGCATCCAGCCATGCGGTCCTGCGATTCCTGAAGGCAATCCTGCGGGCGGTTCAGGTAGAATTATCCTTCTCTATACATCTGGGCTGAAGCGACGAGCCGTGCCGACAATGAATGTCGGGCACGACGGCGATGGAAAAGCGACAGGGGGTGACGCGATGGCTGTTGAGCTCTTTCAGGCAGACGATGCCGGGTTTCTCTTTTTCTCGCCTGCCCTCACGGAATGGGCTCCCCTGGAAGCCCGCGGCATCGACACGGTGATCGACCTCGAGGGCGGCCTGGATCAATGCATCCCGAACGTGCACAACCACATCCTGTACATTTACTTCCCGATCTTCGACGAAGAGCTGCCGAACCTCGACAAACTCAATGCCGTCGCGGACATGGCTGCAGGGCTGATCCGGTCCGGCCACCGCGTCCTCTCGCACTGCGGCATGGGCTATAACCGCTCGGCCCTGGTGGCCGGCCTGATTCTGGTGCGCCTCGGAGTTCCGGGCACCGACGCGGTCACCCGCTTGCGTAGCTGCCGGCCAGGCGTGCTGTTCAACGAGGTCTTCGCATCTCATCTGGAGTCTCTCGGATCATCCCACTGACCATGAATCCTATTCAGGTGGGGCTCATGGTCTTCGCTTGTGTGTTCGGAGGGGTGCTCCTCGGGATGTGGCTGCGCAACGTCCTGCCACGGCATCACCTCGATGCCGAGTCGAGAGACACGGTCAAGGTAGGAATCGGCTTTATCGCGACGATGACGGCACTTGTTCTCGGCCTGGTCACGGCTTCCGCGAAGAGCTCCTTCGATGCGGTCAATACGGCGGTGAAGCAAACTTCCGCCAACATCCTGTCCCTTGACCGGTTACTGGCGCGCTACGGGCCCGAGACCGGCGGGATACGCAGTGAGCTACAGCAATTGGTCAGAGCCAAGCTCCAGGAGATTTGGCAGGAGGAGGGCGGGGGCGAGGCCCTGGATCCGACAAAAGGCGGAACAGAGATGACGGCGGAGGACCTCGTGCAGCCGATCCGTGCTCTCGATCCACACGACGATTCCCAGCGCGCGCTGAAGACGCGTGCTCTGGAGCTTGTCGAATCGATATTGCAGACCCGGTGGTTCATGCTCGTCGGCGGCGAGACGGTCCCCTTGCCGTTCCTTGGCATCCTTCTTTTCTGGCTCACCATCACCTTCACCAGCTTCGGATTGTATGCGCCACGGAACTTCACGGTCCTCGCGATCCTGTTCGTGTGCGCCGCATCCGTCAGCAGCGCCCTGTTCCTGGTGTTGGAAATGGATGGCCCGTTCGATGGCCTAATCAAGGCTTCTGCGGGGCCTCTCCGTTACGCTCTGACGCACATCAACCGCTAGGACGATGGGTTACATTACAAATGCACGAGCTCGCGCAGGTCGACGACGGAGCCCGTGGAACCTCCTGTTGATCCCATGTTACCTGGTGCCATGGTTCTTGCTGATAATCGGTTCGATCGTGGTACTTGGCAACCTCTACAGGCTGATCCACGAGGCCGACAATTTTCGGATTCTGCCGGATACGGCGGGTGGCGTCTTCATGGCGATTGGTGCACTTTTCGCATGGTTGGGCCCCGCCATGATCGTGGCGAACCTGCTGGTCGCCGCGGTGCCTCGTGCGCGTCGCGCACTTGACCGAGAGGCGAAGGGCGTGCCTGGAACCGACCGTGGGACCGCGAATCGGAATTTGCTGAAGATGTCGTATTACCTGACGCCGGCAGGCATGTTGATCGCGCTCATAGGGCTCCTGGTCCTTTGGTAGCGGCAGGGGCGTACGGCGGACATGGAGCACCGGCCTGCCTATTCGATCTTGCCGGGCAGACCCAGGAGGGAGGCGGTGTGGCGGGCGATCATCAGCTCTTCGTTGGTGGGGATGACCCAGGCGGAAGGTCGGCTGCCGGGCTTCGAGATGCGGTCGGCGCCGCGCTCGTTGGCCTGCTCATCGATTTCGATGCCGAGCCAGGCGGAAGCCTCGCAGATGCGCCGCCGGATCTCGGCTGAGTTCTCGCCGATGCCGGCTGTGAAGACCAATCCATCCAGTCCCTGCAAGACGGCGGCGAGCGCCCCGATCTCCTTGGCGGCGCGGTAGACGAAGTAGTCGATGGCGAGACGCGCTTCCGCCGCGTCGCTGGCGAGCAGCTCCCGCATGTCGTTGCTGATCCCCGAAATCCCCAGAAGACCCGACTTCTTGTAGAGGATCGCCTCGACCTCTTCGGCGCGCAGCTTCAGGCCCTGGAAGAGGTGCAGGATCACGCCCGGGTCGACGGATCCGGGACGCGTTCCCATGCACAGCCCGTCGAGCGCGGTGAAGCCGAGCGTGGTGTCGATGCTCTTGCGGCTCTTCATGGCGCAGAGGCTGGCGCCGCTTCCAAGGTGCGCCACGATTACGCGCTCGTCGGCGATCTCCGGCGCCGTCTCTGGGAGCACCGAGGCGATGTACTCGTAGGACAATCCGTGGAAGCCGTAGCGCTGCACTCCGGCGCCGCGGATCTCAGCGGGCAGCGGCACCAGCTCGGAGAGCTCCGGCATGTCGCGATGGAAGCCGGTGTCGAAGCAGGCGACCTGCGGGACGCCGGGCAGCCGCTCGTGCACTGCCTCGATGGCCGCCAGGTTGTAGGGCTGGTGCAGCGGCGCCAGGGGATCCAGCTGGCGCAGGGCCAGGAGGACCTGGGGAGTCACGACGATGGGAGCCGCAAAGCGCGTCCCGCCATGGACGACGCGGTGCCCAACCGCTGCCAGGCGCGCGCCGGGATTGTGGGAGCGCAGCCAGGCGGCCAGCTTTTCCAGGGCGCCGCGTGCGTCGGAGACGGCGCCGTCGAGCGGCTCGTCGGCGAGCGTGCTTCCCGCACCGTCCTTGATCGAGAAGTGGGGCGATCTTCCGATCCCCTCGATCTGGCCGCGCGCCTGCAGGCTCCAGGCCTGCGGGCTGGTGCGGCGATAGAGGCGGAACTTGAGGCTGGAGGAGCCGGCGTTGAGGACCAGGATCCAATCGCCCGCACCGGGCGGGG
>DASTZC010000022.1 GCA_035764505.1 Candidatus Polarisedimenticolia bacterium | reverse complement strand
TCGGCGGCGGCGGAAAAGACTCCTGTTGACTTCCTACAGGAAGCGGCGTAGCCTCTTGTAGTTTTCCGACAGGAGATCGCCCCGTGAGCACCCTCGCTTCCTTGCTGCGCAGTCTCTTCCGCAAGTCCCGCCTCGATCGCGATCTCGACTCGGAGCTGCGCTTCCATATCGAGGCGCAGGCCGAAGCCAATCTTGTTAAGGGGATGACTCCCGAGCAAGCGCGGCGGGAGGCGCTGATTTCCCTGGGAGGATTCGAGCCGGTCAGAGAGGAGGTGCGCCAGGCCCGCCCCGGAATCTGGCTGGAGACCCTGTGGCGGGATGTCTGCTTCGGCGCCAGGATGCTGCGCAAGAACCCCGGCTTCACATCGGTGGCGGTCCTGACGCTCGCTCTTGCCATCGGGGCGAACACGGCGCTGTTCAGCGTCGTCTACGCCGTGCAGCTGCGCGGCCTGCCCTATCCCGGGGCTGACCGCATCATGATGCTGTGGGAAAAGAGCCGCGATGGAGAGTCCACCATCGGGTACCCGACCTTCGCCGACTGGCAGGCGCAGAACCATACGATCGAGGCGATGGCGGCGATGTCCGATTGGGACCCGATCCTGTCGGCGGGTGAGACACCCGAGATGGTGCAGGGCGCTTCGGTCACCCCCGACTTCTTCCGCGTGCTCGGCGTCGGTCCCATGCTGGGACGCACCTTCACCGACAAGGACGGTCCCCCGACCCGCGTGGCGATCCTGAGCCACCGCCTCTGGAAAGAGCGCTTCCACGCCGATCCTTCTCTCATCGGGAAGCCGATTCGCGTCTACGGCGTCGACCGCACGGTCATTGGCGTGATGCCTCCCGACTTCCAGCCGGTCCTGACCCCGTTGAACGAGCGGGTCGATATCTGGAGGCCTCTCGGCTACCAGGGAGAGGAGCCGCCCGCCTGCCGCACCTGCCGCCACCTGCGGATCGTGGCGCGGCTGCGAAGCGGCGTGACGGCGGAGCGTGCGACGGCGGACCTGGATGCGATCTCCGGAGGCATGAAGCGCGCCCATCCGGGCGATTACGATGAGACCGGCGCCATTCTGGAGCCGCTCGCGGAACAGTTCACCGGGCCGAGCCGCACGGCTCTCTATGTCCTGCTGGGAGCGGTCGGATTCGTGCTATTGGTCGCCTGCGCGAATGTGGCGAATCTGCTCCTCGTGCGCTCGCTGGCGCGTGGCAAGGAGTTCGTCTTGCGAGCGGCTCTGGGAGCCGGCCGCGCACGGCTTGCCCGGCAGCTGGTCACCGAGAGCCTGCTCCTGGCGGCCGCGGGAGGATTCCTGGGAGTGTTGCTCGCCGCGTGGGGGACGCGGGCGCTGCTCGCGCTGAGCCCGGCGAATCTTCCCCGCATCGAGCAGGCGGGCCTGAACGCACCGGTCCTGCTGTTCACGCTGTCGGCCACGGTGGTGACCGGGATCTTCTTCGGCGTGGCGCCGGCGCTTTATGCGGCGAGATCGAATGCGGGAGACAGCCTGCGCCAGGCGGGGCGCGCCACGTCGGGTCCGAGACAGCATCGCCTCCGCAAGATCCTCGTCGTCATGAACGTCGCCCTGGCGCTGGTTCTCCTCACCGGCGCGGGGCTGACCCTCAACAGTCTGGTGCGCCTGCTCAGCGTCGATCCCGGCTTCGCGAGGGAGCGGGTCCTCACCATGACGTTGTCGATCTTCGGGCCGCGCTACCTGGAAGACGACGCCGACAAGCAGGCGCTGGCCACCTATCGTTCGCTGCTGGAGAGAATCGCCGCGATCCCGGGAGTCCGTGCGGCCGGCATGGTCAGCCAGCTGCCTCTGGGCGGCAACATCGATCGTTATGGCGTTCTCGCCCAGGACAAGCCGCTCGCCAATCCCGAGAAGGCGCCCGCGGCCGATCGTTACGCCGTGACGCCGGGCTACCTCGAAGCGATGCAGATTCCCTTGCGGCGGGGGAGAACCCTGACCGAGCAGGACAGTGCCCTATCCGGGAAGGTCGTCCTGGTCAACGAAAGCCTGGCGCGCGAGATCTGGGCCGGTGAAGACCCGATCGACAAGCTCATCCGCGTCGGCGGCCCCGATGCGCCCTGGAGGAGGGTGGTCGGCGTGGTCGGCGACATCCATCATTCGGGGCTGGACGACGGACACCGCCTGCAGTTCTATGCGCCCGAGGAGCAATGGAACTTCGTCGATTACGGGATGTCCCTGGCGGTGCGCACCGCAGGGGATCCGACCGTCGCGGCCGACACGGTCCGCAAGGCCGTCTGGTCCGTGACCCCGGACGTGCTCATTACCGATGTCCGATCGATCGACGGCGTCATCGAAGCGTCGGTGGCGCATCCCCGCTTCACGATGATCCTGCTGGGCTTCTTCGCGGCAACGGCCCTGCTGCTGGCGGCGATGGGAATCTACGGTGTCGCCTCCTTCGGCGTGACGCAGCGGACGCAGGAGATCGGCACGCGCATGGCGCTCGGCGCCCTGCCGCGGGACGTGCTGCGGCTGACGCTCGGTGAAGGGATGGCGCTCCTGCTGTCGGGAGTCTTCATCGGCATCGCGGGCGCGCTTGCCTTGACCCGGTTCCTGCGCAGCCTGCTTTTCGAGATCTCTCCCACCGAACCCTCCGTCTTCCTCGCCGTTGCCTTGCTCCTCTGCATGGTCGGCGCCGCGGCCTGCTACCTTCCGGCGCGCCGCGCCACGCGGATCGACCCGGTAACGGCCCTGCGCTACGAATAAGGCATTCCGGCGACGGCACGGTCCTCTGACCGGCTCAGCCGGGGAGGTCGCGAGCTGCACAGGTTTGCAACACGAGCCAGACGATCCGGCGCCGGCTCCTTGACGCGCAGCAGGTGCTGCTGGAGCCTTCTTGCCCGAAGGGCGCGCGGTCCCTAAATTCCCTGAGTCGATTGGTCGCGGGGACCGCTTTCCGGTCACCGGCCCCGCTCCCGTGCCTGGATGGAAGGGGGGGATTCGATGCTCGATTCCAAGAAAGGTTCACAGCGGATGCCGGGCGCCTCGCACGTTCGGGCATGGACCCTGCTCGCCGCCGCGATCGCCATGTCTTCGACCGCGTGTGTTTCCAGGGCCCAGTACACCGAGACGAAGCAGGAGAGGGATCTCTGCGAGACGCGCTACGAGCAGCTCCGCAGCAAGATCGAGGGAGCGAAAGCCGTCCGCGAAACGCTCACCCAGGAGAAAACCGCGCTCGCGAACGAGAAGAGCGTCCTCGAAGCGAAGGTAGCGACCCTGCAGACGGAGGGAGAGGAGCTCGGCTCGAAGCTGAAGGAGCGCGAGGATGAGGCCGCCAAGCTGCAGGCAACCTACGACGGTCTCGTCGCCAGCCTCAAGAAGGAGCTGAAGGCCGGACAGATCGAGGTCCAGCAGCTGCGCGACGGACTGCGCGTCAACGTCTCCCAGGACATTCTGTTCGACTCGGGCTCCGCCGCGCTGGACCAGAACGGCGTCGAAGTCCTGGAGCGGGTCGCCACCGAGCTCAAGAAGACGCCGCACCAGATCGTTGTCGTCGGGCACACCGACAACAAGCCGATCGGCCCGGCTCTCATCGAGAAGTATCCGACCAACTGGGAGCTGGCCGGTGCGCGTGCGGCCAGCGTCGTGCGTCTGTTCGACCACTCCGGAATCTCCACCAAGCGGCTGCTCGCGGAATCCAAAGCCGACGTCCAGCCGGTCGCCTCCAACAAGACGCCGGAGGGGCGGGCCAAGAACCGCCGCATCGAGATTCGCCTGCGTCCGACCTCCGCCGAGGGGTAGCGTTCCGGGCCAAGGAATTCGCTGGAATCGCGGGGAAGCGATCTGCTATCCTGCAGTCTCCGCTCACCGGGAGACTACGCGAAATGCAGCGATTTCTCGTCCAGGTACCCCACGATCCCGACATATTTGCCTGCGCGAAAGTGGTCCGCGTCTTCCTCGGAACCGGGTCCCAGTATCTGGCCCAGGCCGACTGGGGCTGCTTTGACGGCGACCACAGGGCATGGATGATCGTCGAAGCGCTCAGCAAGGAAGAGGCCCTTCAGATCGTTCCGCCGCAGCTGCGTGACAAGGCTTATGTCGTTGGATTGAACAAGTTCACCCTCGAATCGCTCGAGGAGGTCATGCGGAAGCACGGAGGCACGACCGAGTCCTAGGAGGGACCGCTTCCCGCTCGCTCCGCAGGATCCCGGCACCCGCCTGAACCGTCAGGCCTTTTCCATCTCTTTCCCCGTCAGGCAGCGCGCGAATCGCGCACCTGGATTCCCCTCCCGGTTCGATGGTAGGCTTTGAAGCGAGCCAGACAAGAGACATTCCCGGTCCTGCCATCTTCAGAAGGACAGATCGCCATGCCTCAGATCGCGTCCTGGGAAAAGCCGCGCCGGCATGCGCCAGGCAGGCTCATTGATCGGGATCGGCTCGTCGCCTGGTACCGTCGCAACCGTGAGCGATCCCGTCTCCTTTTCGATCTGCTCACGCAAGAGGACACGCACTACAGCCAGCCCATCGCGCTGCGCCATCCTTTCATATTCTACGAAGGCCATATTCCGACGTTCAGCCTGAACACGCTGGTGAAGCGTGGCCTCGGCGAGACCGGCATCGATACCGGGATGGAAGCCCTGTTTGCGCGCGGCATCGACCCACCGACCGATCAGGCGGCCGGGCTCGATGCGGCGCGCCATCGCGAGCTATGGCCGAGCCGCCGCGCGGTGGTCCAGTTCACCGAGGCGGCGGATGCGCGCGTGATTGAGGCGCTGATGCATGCAGACATCGAGCGCCCCGGGCACCCGCTGCTCGACCGGGCCGAGGCGGCCTTCGTGATACTCGAGCACGAGGTCATGCATCAGGAGACGCTGCTGTACATGCTGCATCGCCTTCCCTTTGCACTGAAGCGGGCACCGGAGGGTTACCAGACAGCCGTCGGGGGCGCGGCTCCGCGGCCGCGCTGGATCGAGATTGGTCCCGGAGGCGCCACGCTAGGGACCGATCGGCAGGCGGCCGCCTTCGCATGGGACAACGAGGGCCCTCGCCACAGCGAAGCGGTGCCT
>DASTZC010000021.1 GCA_035764505.1 Candidatus Polarisedimenticolia bacterium | reverse complement strand
GGCCACGCCCACAATCAGCCGGCAGTGTTAACCGCCGAATCCCCCGGACGCCTGGCAACCCAGCTCATGAAGAGCTGGTAGCCGAGCGCCAGCAGCGTGGCCCCGATGAACAGGCCGATGATCCCGTTGCTCGCCATGCCTCCCAGAGCCCCCAGCAGGATCACCGGCATGGGGGCATCGACTCCGCGTCCCAGCAGCAGGGGCTTGAGGAAGTTGTCGGCGATGCCCGCCAGCAACAGCACGATTGAGTAAACGATCGCCGCGCCGGTGCCGTAGTTTCCGCTCATCCACAGGTAGGCGATGACCGGCACCACGATCAGCAATAGCGGAATCTGCGCGATCCCCATCACCAATGCGATCACCGCCAACCCTCCGGCCAGCGGCACTCCCGCGATGAGCAGGATCAGGCCGATGGCAATCGCCTGGATGAGCGCGATGCCGATGACCCCCTGGGCCACGGCGCGGATGGTCGAGGTGCAGAGCTTGATGAACTCGCCCGCTCGCGGGCCGAACAGGCGCGCGAAGATCGCCTCGCTGCTGCGGGAGCCCTCCTGACCGAACGCCATGATGATGCCGGCAATGATGAACGATGCCAGAAACAGCAGGATCTGGCCGCCGATTCCGGCCACGAAGCGCAGGGCCGAGCGGGCCAGCTCGCCGATTTTCGGCTGCATGCTCTGGACCAGCGCCGGCAGGTCGGAGCTCGCCCGTGACCAGACGCCATAGATCCTGTCGCCGACGAGCGGCCAGTCGGCCACGCCCGGACGCGGCTCGGGGACCTGCAGGGTATTGTTCTGGGCGCCCTGCACGAGCTCACGCACCGAGTCGCCCAGCGAGCTCAGCAACAGGGCGGTGGGCACCACAATCACGACGGCCCCGAGGACCGCGATGAGGGTCGCCGCCAGTCCCTGCTTGGCCCCGATCCGGCGCGCGAGCGACTGGTGCAGCGGGTAGATGGCCACCGCCAGGATCACGGCCCAGGCCATCATGGAGATGAAAGGAGAGAAGATGCGATAGCACAGGACGACCATGATCAGAATCAGGCCTGCGCGGATCAGCACGTCGAGCAATCGGGTCGACAGCTCTTCGTATTCGGCTTCGGTTCGCACGCGCCCGTTCATGCCGGTCTCCTCCTGCCTGTTGGCCGACTGGTCGCCCGCTCCTTCGCTCGATGCGGGGCCACGGCATCCTTCGCGTTCAATACCAAAAAGAAAGGGCTGCGGCGGCAGCGCGCCGCATGCCATGAGCTTTATACTCCCCCGGACGCAAATTCCGAGCACCTGGGGTGCCGGAAGCGCATGGCTCGCACGATGATGCTACATGATTGGTCCGGCAAATTGTGATGGAGAACGAGAGGCACCTGAAGGTGGCTGTGAAAGCAGCGGACGGCGAAGGGAGTCATCGACCCCTATGGACATGCCCGAAGTGCGGGGCGCGCCTGGTCACTCGCAACCTGTGGCATTCGTGCGGCCGGTTCAAGCTCGAGGACCTGTTCGCCAAGGCCTCCCCAGGCGCCCTCGGCCTGGCGAGGAAATCGGTGGCGCTCCTCGAGTCGCTCGGCGATGTCCAGGTCATTCCTCAGAAGACGCGGCTGGTCTGCGTTGCACGCGTCCGCTTCGGCGGGCTGGTTCCGCACAAAGATGGTCTGAGGATCAGCTTCGCGCTCAGGCGCTGGTTGCGCAGCCGCCGCATCGTCAAGACCGAGGACTTTGGGCCTCGATGGCGAATCCACGTCGTCGGAATACGATCTCAGAGAGACCTCGACGCGGAGCTGAAGTCCTGGCTCCAGGAGTCTCACGATACGGTCGGCGTCCAGAGCGACTTCTTGAGAGCGCCCTCACGAGCCGCGAAGCCGCGCCGCCGCCAGCAAGAATAAATACCGAGTCCGCGAGCTTCCCGCGACGGCGTTATAATGGGCTTACTTTCCGAGCCAGGAGCTCACGGCCATGACTTACCCACCCGGTCGCCCGACGCCGATCCTCCGCGAAATCCCATGATCGAGACCCCTTCTTCCCACGCCAGTCTGGAATCGAAGCTGGCCGAGCTGCAGGCACGGGTCAGCGCGCTGGAGGCCGCCCAGAAGGAGCTGGCGGGCGAGGTGGCCGAGAACCGCGTCTCGATGGTCGTGTTCAGCGGCGACCTCGACAAGGTCCTGGCGGCCTTCGTGATCGCCAGCGGCGCGGCGGCGATGGGGATGGAGGTGAGCATGTTCTTCACCTTCTGGGGCCTCAGCGCCCTCAAGAAAGGGCGCCGGCTGCGAGGCAAGAAGCCCTTCGAGCAGGCCTTCGCACTGATGACTCCCGGCGCCACCACGTCGCTGGGCCTGTCGCAGATGAACTTCGGCGGGGTGGGCGCGAAGCTGATGCGGAAGATGATGCGCGACAAGCAGATTGCCTCGCTCGAAGACCTCGCCGCGACGGCGCGGGAGCTTGGGGTGCGGACGGTGGCCTGCCAGATGAGCATGGACGTCATGGGCATCACCACCGCCGAGCTGTGCGACGGACTGGAGGTCGGCGGCGTAGCCACCTTCCTGGGCGACGCGGCCCGCAGCAAGGTTTCGCTTTTCATCTGATTTCCCGGGAAACGACGTGCCCTCGCCTGGTTCGAGCCCCGTCCTGACCCCCGCCGAGCTGAAGCGCCGGCTGGACGCCGGTGAGACGCTGCGCATCCTGGACGTGCGCAACGAGGACGAGTTCGCGCGCTGGCGCGTGGAAGCCCGCCGCTCCCCGCTCACCGTCAATGTTCCCTACTTCCATTTCGTGGAGGATCCCGACAACAGCGCGGCGCGGGTGCCGCGCGACCTGCCGCTGGTGGCAATCTGCGCCAAAGGCGATTCGTCGGCGTGGGTGGCCGAATCGGTGCTCCGGCCGATGGGCTACGAGGTCGCCAATCTGCAGGGGGGGATGCAGGCCTGGGGCAGCTTCTACGACATTCGCCGGCTCCCCGACCCGCCGCAAGGCTGCGCGGTCTGGCAGGTCGAGCGGCCGGCGCGCGGCTGCCTGCATTACGTCGCCGCCGGCAAGGAGGGCGACGCCGTCGCGATCGACCCGCCGCGCCATCTGGGCCCTATTCTCGATTTAGCCCGGGCCGAGGGGCTGACCTTCCGGGCGATCGTCGACACCCACGCCCATGCCGACCATCTCAGCGGCGGCCCCGCGCTGGCACGTGTCACCAGCGCTCCTTACTTTCTGCATCCTTACGACGGGATACATCCCGTCGACGTCCTTCCCGCGAGAATCGATTTCGAGTGGCTCGAAGACGGACACGAATTCCGGCTCGGGGAGGCCCGGCTGCGCGCCCTGCACGTCCCCGGACATACCCTGGGGATGACGGCCATGGAGCTCGCGCATGCAGGACGAACGATACTGTTCAGCGGAGACTCGATCTTCCTCCGGTCGATCGCGCGCCCCGATCTGGGCGGTCGCGGCGAAGCCTGGGCCCCGCTGCACTATCGCTCGCTCTATGGAAGATTGCGGCGGCTTCCCGAGGCCATGCTGGTCCTGCCGGGACATTTCAGCGATCCGGGCGAGGCGCGCGAGGATGGAATCTACGCCGCGACGCTCGGCGACCTGAAGGGCGACAATCCCGAGCTGCGGGAGCGCGGTGAGGAGGAGTTCGTCCGCGACCTGCTGGCCGCGCTGCCGCATTTTCCTCCCGAATATCTGGAGATCAAGCGGGTGAACGCGGGGCTGGCGGCGGCCGACGAGGAGCGCGCCAACGAGCTGGAGATGGGGCGCAACGAATGTGCCGCCTCCTCCCACGGACGCTGAAGGCGTCGAGGCATCGAGTGCAGCTCATTCAAAGGAGGAACCCACGGTGACGCAACAGCACGACCGCGAGCTGGATGTCCGCGGCGCCAAGTGCCCCGAGCCGATCATCAAGGCCCGCCAGGCGCTGCAGCAGCTCGGCGTGGGCCAGATCCTCAGGGTGCTGGCCACCGATCCCGGGTCGGTCAACGATTTCAAGGGTTGGGCCAAAGCCGCCAAGAACCTGGAGCTGGTGGGTCAGGAGCAGATTCCGGGAGAGGACGGCAAGTCGGTCTACGTCCACCTGGTCCGGCGCACCGTCTGACGCGCGCACAGAACGCGCTTCAAGGCGAAGCCGGGCCCGCCTGCGCCGGGCCAGGCGCGCTCCTGGCGCTGCGCCAGCGGGAGACGCCTCGTCCAATCCGGCTCGAGGCCTCGTAGATCTCTCTCAAAGGCAGCCCCAGCAGCCGGACATCCCCGATCGAGTTCATTCCCGCGGAAGCCAGGCAGCCGCACTGCGAACAGTCGGGATCGCCGCCGAACTGGCAGGGAGTGATTCGTCCCTTCAGGTCGGCCGTCACCGAAACGGTCGTGCGCGCGAACAGGCATTCGTCCGGAGAAGACGGCGGCTTCCGGTAGCCTTCCAGGATTGGGTCGGGGGCAAAGAGCTTGGGGAAGCGGCTGCGAAGGTGAGCCAACTGCTCGAGGGTTGCGGCGCGCTCCGCCTGCGTCAGGATCTCCTCCGAGCGCTCCCCCCGCTGCGGCGTGTAGAGGCTGAACCAGATCTTCCGCACTTCCTCGCGCGCCGACCAGAACGATACGAACTGCCCGAACGAGCCCGGCCGGCGGGCCATCTGGCCCGTCACCGTGCAATGCACGGTGATCCGGTGTCCCTGGATGTTCTTCAGGATCCGATCGTAGGTCGCGGGAGCGCGCCGGCGATCGTGGTCTTCGCGCAATCCGTCGATCGAGACCATCAGGTAAAGGCGCGGGATGAGGCTCCAGGAAGCAGGAATCGGCCGCACGGCGCTGGTGACCAGCTGCACCGTGAGGCCCATCCGGCTGAGGCGCGGAAGGAGCTCATCGAGCTCGCGGAACCTCACCAGCGGCTCCCCGCCCACCAGGGACAGCGACACCGGGCGATGGCGTCGCACCAGTTCCAGGATGCCATCGATCAAGTCCCGACCTTGGCGATCGGCGAGCGATCGCAGAGGGCCGAGATTCCCCAGGTGCTCCGGCTCGTAGGCGTAGCAGCCGGGACAGCGCAGGGGACATTCGCGGGTGATTTCGATGGAAAGGGTCGGCTGGGTGCCGCTCAGGATGCGGCCCCAGGCGCGGAAGACATCGAAGCGCCTCATTGCAAGGTCTCCGCGATCGTTCGATTATCCCGGGACCGAGGGATGATAGCCGAGCCCACGCTGTCGGGCAAGAGAGGCTGCCGGATTCGCCGCGACTGCCGACGCGCATCCGGCCAGGCGTCGATCCGATAGCCGATCAGGAAGCGGCGGGCTGGGCGCCGGCGATGTCCGGGGCGCGCTCGGGCGCGCCCTCGGAATCCATGGCCTTGTGCGTCTTGGCCACCAGCATGTAGATGGAGGGAACCACGAACAGGGTGAAGGCGGTGCCGATGATCATGCCGCTGACCAGCATGATGCCGATGCTGTTGCGCGCGCCGGCCCCGGGACCTCTCGCCAGGATCAGCGGCGTGTGCCCGACGACGGTGGCGGCGGTGGTCATGAGCA
This sequence comes from Candidatus Polarisedimenticolia bacterium, assembly GCA_035764505.1. Classification (NCBI taxonomy): domain Bacteria; kingdom Pseudomonadati; phylum Acidobacteriota; class Candidatus Polarisedimenticolia; species Candidatus Polarisedimenticolia bacterium. The sequence goes on along the minus strand of DASTZC010000021.1, from coordinate 34,713 downwards.
CCGGGCGCAGCCGCGTGGCGGCCGCTTCCAGGACGGCGTGGAGCTTGTCGCGGCCCTGTTCCTGGAGGTGGTTGGCGAACTCGACGATCAGGATGCCGTTCTTGGAGACCAGGCCGACCAGCGTGATTAGTCCGATTTGGCTGTATATGTTGAGCGTGGTGAAGCCCAGGAACGAGAACATCAGAGCACCGGAGACGGCCAGCGGCACCGATCCGATCAGGATGATGAACGGATCCCGGAAGCTCTCGAACTGCGCCGCCAGGACCAGATAGATCAGGATGGCCGACAGCATGAAGGTCCCCAGGAACTTGGCCCCCTCGGTGCGAAGCTGCCGCGATTCGCCGGCGTAGTCGACGGTGTAACCGCGCGGAAGGATGCGCTTCGCCTCGTCCTCGAGCACCCGCAGCGCAGTATCCAGCGATGCGCCGGGCGCCATCACCCCCTGGACGCGCACGGCATTGAGCTGCTGGAAGCGCTTCAGCTCGCGCGGCTGGGTGCTCATCTTCAAAGTGGCGAAGGTGGACAGGGGCACCAGCTTCCCCTCGGGGCCGGTGACGTAGATGTCCTGAAGCTGCTCGGAGTTGAGCCGGTTGGAGCGCTCCATTTGAGGGATCACCTTGTAGGACCGCCCCTGAATGCTGAAACGGTTCACGAAATTGCCGCCCAGCAGCGTCGCAAGGTCGCCGCCCGCCTGGCTCAGGTCGACTCCCAGGGAGCGCACCTTGTCGCGATCGAAGACCACTTCCGCTTGGGGCTGGTCGAACTTCACGTCGGAATCCGCGAACATGAACTTGCCGCTGGCGAAGGCCTTCTGCACGAGCTGGCCCGCCAGGGCCGCCACCTGCGTCGGCTCGTTCGTCGAGGCGACCACGAAGTCGACCGGGAAGTTCCCGCCGCCGGGCAGCGCCGGCGGCGTCGTGGTGATCACCCGGATCCCCGCCAGCTTGGACAGCTCCGCGCCTGACACCACGGTGAGTTGCGCCGCGTTCCGGGTCCGCTGGTCCCAGGGCTTCATCACCATCCCTCCGAAGCCCCCCGTGGGCGTCGTGATCTGGAAGATGCTGTCGTGTTCCGGAAACGCGGCGTAGACGTCGTAGACCTTGGCCGTGAACAGCTTCGTCTGATCGAGGGTTGAGTTGGGAGCGGCCTGGATGATCCCGAAGACGACCCCCTGGTCCTCGCTCGGCGCCAGCTCGCGCGCCGTGAACATGTAGAAGGGGAAGATGAGCAGCACCACCACCACCCACAGCACGAAGAGGATCGGCCGGTTGGCCAGCGTCACCGCCAGCAGGCGCGAGTAGACACGCCGGATGATCTCGAACTGGTGGTTGACGAAGGCGGCGAAGCCGCGCTTCGAGTCGCCCTCGCGCAGCAGCTTGGAGCCCATCATGGGAGACAACGTCAGGGCCACGATCCCCGAGACGATGACCGCACCCGCCAGGGTGAAGGCAAATTCCCGGAACAGCGCGCCGGTGAGGCCTCCCTGGATCGCGACCGGAGTGTAGACCGCCGCCAGGGTGATGGTCATGGCGATAATCGGTCCCACCAGCTCGCGCGCCGCAATCAGCGCCGCCTGCAGCGGGGGCTCGCCCAGGTGCAGGTGGCGCTCGACGTTCTCCACCATGACGATGGCGTCGTCCACCACCAATCCGACCGCCAGGACGATGGCGAGCAGGGTCAATAGATTGATGGTGAAGCCGAACATCAGCATCAGAAGGACGGCGCCGATGAGGGAGATCGGGATGGCGACCACCGGGATGAACACGGCCCTGACCGAGCCGAGGAACAGGAAGATGACGATGACCACGATCAGCAGCGTCTCGCCCAGGGTCTTCAGCACCTCCTCCAGGGCGCTCTGAATGTACTTGGTCGAATCATACGGGATGCCGACCTTCATGCCGGCCGGCAGCTGCGAGCGGATCTCCGGGATGGTGTCGCGCACCCGCTGGATTACCTCCAGGGCGTTGGAGGTGGGCAGCACCCAGATCCCCATGAAGGTCGCCGCCTCGCCGTTGAAGCGCACGTCGGAGTCGTAGTTCTCCGCCCCCAGGACGACGTCGGCGATCTCGCCGAGCCGGACCACCACCCCCTGCTCCTCCTTGACCACCAGCTGCTTGAACTCCTCCGCGGTCTTCAGGTCGGTGTTGGCCACCAGGTTCACCGAGACCATCGATCCTTTGGTCCGGCCGAGCGCCGACAGGTAGTTGTTGTTGGCCAGCGCCGTGCGCACATCGGAGGGGGAGATGCGCAGGGCGGCCATGCGATCCGGCTTGAGCCAGATGCGCATGGCAAAGGTGCGGTCTCCCAGGATGTCGGCCCGCTGCACGCCACTAACGGCGCTGAGCTTCGGCTGCACCACGCGCGTCAGGTAGTCGGTGATCTGGCCCTGGTCGAGGTCCGCGGAGGAGAAGCCGATGTACATGGCAGCGAACTGGTTGTCGGCGGTCTGCAGATCGATCACCGGCGCCTGCGACTCGGGGGGCAGGTCGTTGCGCACCTGCGCCACCTTCGCCTGGATCTGGGTGAGCGCCGCGTTGGTGTCGTAGTTGAGCTTGAGATGGACGGTGATCGTGCTCACGCCCTGGGCGCTCGAGGACTCCATGTAATCGATGCCGTCGGCGCTCGCCAGGACGCGCTCCAGCGGCGTGGTGATGAAGCCGCGCACCAAGTCGGCGTTGGCGCCGACGTAGACCGTGGTGACGTTGATGACCGCGATATCGCTGCGCGGGTACTGGCGCACGGCGAGGGAGCGGATCGACTGGATGCCGCCGATCAGGATGACCAGGTTGGCGACGATGGCGAGGACCGGGCGCCGGATGAAGAGATCGGTGAACTTCATCAGTTCTCCTCGGGCTTCGGCTCCGGATTGTTGCCTGGCTGGATCTCGTTGTTGACGAGCACCGCCGCGCCGTTGCGCAGCTTGAAGACTCCGGAAGTGACGATCTCCTCGCCGGGCTTGATGCCGGAGAGGACCGCCTTCTGATCGCCACGACCGGGGCCGAGCTTGACGAACTGCTGGCGCACTCCCAGGTAGCTCTTGCCGTCCTGCCCTTTCACCTGCTCGACCACGAAGACCGAGTCGCCGTAGGGAGCGTACTGGATCGACGAGGACGGGATGGGGATGACCGCGGCTCCCTCCTCGAGGAGGACCTCGGTGTCGACGAACATCCCGGGCCGCATGGTCAGATCGGGATTGGCGAAGGTCGCCTGGATCCGCAGGTTCCGGGTGGAAGGGTCGACCACCGAGTCGATCGCGGTGATCTTGCCGGTGTGCGCGGCCTTCCCCAGGTCGTCCGAGGTGACCCGCACCTCCGCGCCGATCGGAACGTGGTGCAGCTCCTGCTGCGGCACCGAGAAGTTTACGTAGACCGGATCGAGCGTCTGCAGCGGGACGACCGGCTGGCCGGAGGTCAGGTACTGGCCGAGGTTCACCAGCCGGATCCCGAGCACTCCCGAAAAAGGGGCCCGGATCGCCTTGCGCTGGATGGTGGCCCGGATCTCGCCGACGCTCGCCTTGGCCTGGTCGTGTTCCGCCATCGCCCGGTCGAGATCAGCCTGCGCGGTGATGCCCTCCTGCCGCAGGCCCTGCGTCCTCTCCAGGTTGAGGCGCGTCAGCTCCAGGCGCGATTCGGCCGCCGTGAGCTGGGCCTGCTCCTGGCGGGTGCTCAGAGTCACGAGCACGTCCCCCTGGCGCACCTTATCCCCCGAATTGAAGGCGATCTTCTCCACGATGCCTGGTAGATCGGCGGCGACGGTCACCCCGTGCACCGCCTCGATGCTGCCGATGCTCTGCAGGCTGTTCCGCCAGCGCTCTTCCTTCACCACCGTGGTGGTGACCGCCTCGGGGGGCATCTTGAAGTTGGTGGATGCGGAGATGGCGGCCTGGATCTGCCAGTACTTCACGAGGCCGAGGACCGCGATGAACGTGATGACGACCACCAGGGTGATGGTCAGTTTCTTCGCCACTGCCGCCTCCTTGCGCCTCGAACCCCGGGTCCCGCGGGCTTTATTCCGACCGTATGGATGATTCTACGCCCGACGGCTCGGTCGAACCGCCATCCCGACGAGTCTGCGCTGCGGGCGCGAACCTGAGGGTGGGGTTTTCGTGGTAATCCCGCCGATTTCCGCCGGGATGCTGCCGGACTGATGATTCTGGAGGCCGCATCTTAGCACGCACGGGGCATGCGGATCACACCCGGTCGATAGAGCACTGGAATGCCCGTATGAACCGGCAAATGCGGCGCTTCCCCGGCCCTCCTGCAAACCCAGAGACTCGCTCGTTTATAATGATGTCTCACCGTCGTTCAACCCGGTGGGTCTTCCAGGGAAGCGCAGGCCGTGCCCTACCTGCTCATTGTTCCATTTCTTTCACAGTTGCTCGCGGCTTCAGCGGGCGCTCTCCCGCCTCCTCCGCCGCACGCAGCCCCCTGGTCCGCCTGGAGGCAGGAGATGCGTGAAACCCTCTCCATTCCCGATCCCCTTCCCGATCTGAGCCCTGCCTCGCATGGCGGCTTCGACCTGGACGATGCGGTACGGGTCGAAAGAGTCTCCTATGGCACGCAGTATGGGATGCGGATTCCCGCACTCCTCTATTTGCCGCGGCATCCGGCCGGCAGGATTCCCGGTCTCCTTATCGTTCCGGGTCATGGCGGAGACAAGCACTCCTGGTACGCCCGTTACGCGGGGGCCCTTTACGCGCGCGCCGGCGCCGCCGTCCTGACCTTCGATCCAGTGGGTGAGGGAGAGCGCAACGACACACATCGGTCCCGATCCCAGGCGCACGATCGGCTTTCCCCGGACGCGGAGGACGGGCGGCGCGTGACGGGGCTGATGGTGACCGACCTGCTCCAGGGGGTTTCCTATTTGCGTAGGCGGGAGGAAATCGATCCGTCGCGCATCGCCGTGCTCGGGTTTTCGCTGGGCTCCTACGCCACGGCTCTGGCGGGCGCCGTCGATTCCCGCCCCTGGGTCGCCGTCATGGCGTCAGGCGGCAACCTGGACGGCGCGGGGGGTTACTGGGACAGCTCCCGGCCGATGTGCCAGGGGTTTTCCTACCAGGCGCTGCGCTTTCTGGGAGATCGGCCCGCGGCTCTGTACGCGATGCATGCCCAGCGCGGCCCCAGTCTGATCGTCCTCGGAGGGAACGACACCGTGGTGCGGGCGCCGCGGCTCGGGGCCCTGTTCCTCGGGGACCTGCAGGATAGAGTGGCCCACCTGCTCGAAGGGAAGCGGGGGGAGATCTTCAGCTGGAAGATTGTCGACGCCGGGGGACACCAGCCCTTCTTCCTCGGGCGCGAGGTGGCGGGATGGCTCGAGGAAGAGATCGATCTGCCCGCCTGGAGCGTGCCGGAGATTGCCGCGTTTCCCCAGGTAAGGATCGGCGAGTGGGCCGACCGGCAGGGAATCGATCTCGGCCACCTGGGCCGGAGGTCCGACCGCGATGCCGGGACGGAAGCGCTGCCTGCCTCGATCCCCCGGGTCCCATCCGAGGACCTCGACGCTTTCACCCCCGCCGAATGGCAGGCCTTGAAAACCCATCTCGTCCTGGAGTCCTGGGTCGAGTCGATGCATGCCGAAGAGCGGCAGCTGCGCGCCGAGGGGCTGCTGACCCACCACCTCCCCCCGGTGTCGGATTCCCCGAAGTAATCCGTCCAGACTTCACCTCCCGCCTTAGGCGCATCTGCCGACCGATTCGTTCTTCAAACCCTCCGCCATGACTCGGCACCTTTCTGCCTTTCAGGAGAACCTTCCTTCGGGCTCCTCCGACTAAGAAACCTGAGACACCTCCCTTCAGGGGGTGAGGAAAAACGGGCCAGATCAAGAGGGGGGTTCCATGTCAGGACACTTCAGGCTACGTACTCTCGGCTGGTTTCTGGTCGTTATGTGCGCGCTCCTGGCCAGCTCCGGCGAGGCCGCAGCACAGAATAATGTCCTCATGATTGTCCTCGACGATGTCGGGGTAGACGCGCTGGGAACCTACTGCCTTCCTCCCCACGTTTGTCCACCCCTCGACTTCCCTGCCACACCCAATATCGACGCTCTCAAGACGTCGGGGGTGCTGTTCCGCAACGCCTGGTCGAACCCGATATGCTCCCCGACGCGTGCGACGCTCATGACCGGACGGTACGGCTTCAGGACGGGTGTCCGTGACATCACCAAACCCCAGATCGACTCCAATCCTTTTGACCAAGGCCTTCCGGCGAACGAGCTGCCGCGATGCGAGTCCACCCTCCCTGAGGTCCTCGCAATGGCGTCGCCCGTGCCGGCACGGGCGGCGGTCGGCAAGTGGCATCTCAGCAATACGATGAACGGTGGTGCGCTCGGCCCCAACGATTCCGGATTCCCGCATTACACGGGCGCCTACTCCAACCTTGTCAACTACTTCAACTGGATCAAGACCATCGATGGCCGCGTGAGCCCTGGCACCAGCGTCTATTCCACGACCGATAATGTGAACGATGCAAGCACCTGGATTGGCCAGCAAACGGGATCCTGGTTTCTCATGCTGGCTTTCAATGCCCCGCATGCCCCCTTTCAGGCGCCTCCTGTGAATCTCCGGAGCTCTGCTCGGCCTCTTGCGGGGGTCGATCCAGGACACCTATGCGACGAAATGGACCACAGCAACGCTGCGAGGCGCCAATGCTACTTTTCGATGATAGAGGCTGTGGACAAGGAATTCGGTCGCCTCAAGACCGAGATTGGCCAGCAGGTCCTGGACCACACGACCATCATCCTCCTGGGCGACAACGGCACCCCAAAGGAAGTCTGCGATGACGTCTACCGGCCTGAATGCGCGGGTCATTCCAAGGAGACGGTTTACCAGGGAGGAATCAACGTGCCGGTGATCATCTCGGGAGCCCAGGTCACCGACCCGGACCGTGAAACCGATGCACTCGTGAATACGACCGACCTGTTCACGACCGTGATCGAGCTGATGACGGGGAGCTCACCCTCCACTCTCAACCCGGGCGTCGTGCTCGATTCCGAAAGCCTTGTTCCGATCCTCAATGCGACCGGGGCGGGGACGAGGCAGTATGCGTACAGTGAGCTGCTCAATGCCCAGGCCGTCAGGAACAGCCGTTACAAGCTCATCCGCAAGAGCACGTTCGATACCAACCCGGCACCGGAAGAGTATTACGACCTGCAATCTTCCGAGATTGACTCCAACAACCTCTTGCTCCATCTTCCATTGACAGCCGAGCAGGACAGCAATCTGGCCGCGCTTCGCGATCATCTCAATTCGATACTCTCGTCACCTCTGCACGATTGCGATGGCGACGAGATCATCGCGGACCAGGACAAGTGCGATGAAGTCAGGAATTTCGTTCTAGACGACGAAGATCCCCTGACCCAACATGACTATGACGAGGACGGAAAAGGCGATGCCTGCGACGACTGTCCGTTCGTTTCCAACTCCCCCAAGAACGTTCCCCTGGTGCACGTGAATTATCCCAATGGCGGACAGATCATGAACATCGGCAGCACGGTTACCCTGACCTGGAGCGCAACCGATGACTGTGGCGGAGCCAGCATCAGCAATGTCGATCTTCTTCTATCACGGTCGGGCCCGGATGGACCCTTCACGTCGATCGCGGCAGGAATCGGAAATACGGGGTCGTATTCATGGACGGTTGCCGCGCCACCGACGGGCGGCTCAACTGCTTTCCTGAAGGTGCTGGCGCACAATTCCGTCGGCAATACGGGTCTCGACGTGAGCGACTCCGGCTTCAAGATCAGGTGGAATGCTCCTATCTGCTCCAGCTATTGCAGCGATGTGGGCGTACGATGCACCCCGACCGGGTTCGGACCGAACAACTGCTGCATGCACGAATGCAGCACCGACCCCACCTGCACCGCACCTGACCCCTGCCCATTCAACAGCTGCGAGGGGTGTTTCTGAAGCGAGCGTATCAGCCGCCACGAGCTGCCCATCAAAGAGAAGCCGCCGAGGAAATCTCCGGCGGCTTTTTCATCAGGATTTGAGGTTCTCTCAAGAAGATTGCTTGCTGCGAGGTTCAAGCTCAGACAGCCCAGAGAATTGCGTGATCCCCACGCCAACCTGTGTAGCCAAGGGCCTCGGCTGCACGGTATCGGACGTGCGGCGCAAGGAGCCTCCTGCACTCTCGGGATTTGTTTACAACACGGCCAGCTTCAGCTTCGTCTGCGAAGGAACCCACGCGAGCCTGATCCATGCGATCGGGGACCTGAGCCGGACAGTCGCGGGTTGAAGCTGCAGCCCGCGCCCTGACACCCACCGCTGTTCAAGCCATAGCACAGCCTGTTCCGCCCGCATGCGGAGGAGACAGGCGAGAGCGCCGATCGCTTCGCCTATGACATGCTCTACCAGGGGCCGGCGCTCGGAGTCGCCTTCCGCTGCTGAGCTTGCGGGGGTCGTTTCCTCGTATCCAGGCTCCAGCCGACCGGCTGGCCCTGGATTTTTTCCTCTACAGGCGCTGGAAATAGCCCCCGCCGGTCGGCCACTCCCTATAATTAATGATGGGGGTTGCTTAACCGGCGGGAGGTGCTGGCGCATGCTTGAAACTGACGGCGTGCGCCATAATAGTGCTAAGGCAGAACCCGCAGAGGCCGCACGCCGCAGTTTAACCATGCGAGCCGGAAGAAAGTGCGCGGAATATACGTATCGAAAAGGCTCGGCCCGAACCTGGGAGAGAATGGGCAATGGGCTTGTGAGAACTGTGAGCCTTCTGCAACGTCATCGGGCGGTTCATCGTAGCTGCTCGATACTGACCATGCGGAATAAGCACGCAGGGAGACGGTTTCATGGGTGAGAGAGAGGGGCAGCGGGGCGGGCAGGTCCTGGAGAAGACCCGCCAGAAGACCGAAAGACCGCCGCTGTTCCGCGTCATCCTGCACAACGACGATTACACTCCGATGGACTTCGTCGTCACTCTCCTCGAAGGACTTTTTGCCAAATCGCCGGCGGAGGCCCACCAGATCATGATGTCGGTCCATGTGCGCGGGTCGGGCATCGCCGGGACCTACCCGCACGAGGTGGCGGAGACCAAGGTTTCCACGGTCCATGAGCTGGCGCGCTCCGCCGGCCATCCGTTGCGCGCGAGCCTGGAGCCCGAATGAGCATGTTCAGTCCGCGACTCGAGATTGTCCTGACCGTCGCCTATCGCGAGGCGACGTCCCGGCGGCACGCCTACCTGACGCTGGAGCACCTCCTTTACGCTTTGATCCATGACCCGGCGGGCGAGGAGATCCTGATCGCCTGCGGGGTCCGGATGGATCATTTGCGGGCCGAGATGAAGAAGTTCCTGCAAACCGGGATTGAGAAGCTCCCGGAAGAGTCGGATGACGAGCCGGCCCAGACGCTGGCCTTCCAGCGGGTGCTGCAGCGGACGGCCTTGCACGTGCAGAGCGCCGGAAAGGACGAGGCGAGCGTCGGGGACGCCCTGGCGGCGCTGCTGCAGGAAGGGCGCTCGCACGCCGCGAAGCTTCTCGAAGCGGAAGGGGTGACGCGCCTCGACGTGCTCAACTACGTGTCGCACGGCCTGACGAAGCTCCCCAGCCTCCCTCCCGCGGAGGAGCCGGTGCCGGCGGGCGAGGCGGAAGAGGAAGCCCCGCGCCGTTCCACCGACGCGCTCGGGAGCTTCGCGGTGAACCTGACCGAGCAGGCGCGGCAGGGGTTGCTCGACCCGCTGGTGGGGCGTGAGAAGGAGCTGCGCCGCGCGCTCGAGGTCCTCTGCCGGCGACGCAAGAACAACCCGGTCTTCGTGGGGGACGCGGGGGTCGGCAAGACGGCGCTGGTCGAAGGGCTGGCGCAGCGGCTGGTGGCCGACAGAGTGCCCGAGATCCTGGCCGGCGCCGAGATGTTCGCCCTGGACATGGGCTCGCTATTAGCCGGGACGCGCTACCGGGGCGATTTCGAGGAGCGCTTCAAGGCGGTCATCACGGCCCTGGAGAAGCGGCCGAAAGCCCTGCTGTTCATCGACGAGCTGCACACCATGGTGGGAGCGGGCGCCACGACCGGCGGCACGATGGACCTGGCCAACCTGATCAAGCCGGTGCTCACCGCCGGCAAGGTGCGGCTCATCGGCTCGACCACCTTCGAGGATTTCAAGCATCTCGAGAAGGACCGCGCGCTGCATCGCCGCCTGCAGAAAATCGTGGTGGAGGAGCCCTCCCTCGAGGAGTCGGTCCTGATCCTCGAAGGGCTGCGGCCGCGCTACGAGGCGCACCACCGGGTGCGCTACATGCCGGCGGCGCTGGAGGCGGCGGTACGCCTGGCGCAGCGCCACCTGCGCGAGCTGCGCCTGCCCGACAGCGCGGTGGACGTCCTGGACGAGGCGGGAGCGATGCTGCGGCTGCAGGCCCCGGCGGCAGACACGCCGACGGTGGACGTGGCCGAGGTCGAGAAGGTGGTGGCGCGCCTGGCGCGCATCCCCGAGAAGCAGGCCTCGGTTTCCGACAAGGAGCGGCTGCGCACCCTCGAAGAATCGCTCAACCGGGTGGTCTTCGGCCAGCGCCCGGCCGTCGGGATCGTGGCGCGCGCCGTGCGCCGCGCCCGCGCCGGGCTGGGACATCCCGAAAAGCCGGCCGGCTGCTTCCTGTTTACCGGCCCGACGGGGGTCGGCAAGACGGAGCTGGCGCGCCAGCTGGCGCGGCACCTGGGCAACGAGTTCATCCGCTATGACATGAGCGAGTACATGGAGAAGCACGCGGTGGCGCGCCTGATCGGGGCGCCGCCGGGCTACGTCGGCTTCGAGCAGGGGGGCCTGCTGGTGGACGCGGTGCGCTCGCACCCCTACTGCGTGGTGCTGCTCGACGAGATCGAGAAGGCCCATCCCGATCTGTTCGACATCCTGCTGCAGATCATGGACCACGCCACCTTGAGCGACAACACGGGGCGCAAGGCCGATTTCCGCCAGGCGACCCTGATCCTGACGTCCAACGCCGGCTCGCGCGAGATGAGCGGCCGCAGCGTCGGCTTCAAGCGTGGGATCGGCGATGCCCGGGCCAAGGGGCGCCAGGCGATCGAGCGGCTTTTCTCGCCCGAGCTGCGCAACCGCCTGGACGCCATCGTCACCTTCGACGCGCTGACCCCCGACGTCATGGAGATGATCGTCGAGAAGTTCATCCTGGAGCTGGAGGCGCAGCTGCGCGAGCGCAATGTGGCGCTGTCGCTCACCCCAGAGGCGCGCGCCCATCTGGCGGGCAAGGGGTACGACCCCGTCTTCGGGGCGCGCCCGCTGGTCCGGCTGATCCAGTCCGAGGTGCGCGATCCGCTGACCGACGAGATCCTTTTCGGCCGTCTCGAGTCGGGGGGCACGGCGGTGATCGGCTTCGACGGGGAAAAGCTGACCTTCGACGTCGATCCGGCCCCGCCGCCGTCGGAAACGCGCAAGCCGGCGCCGGCGGGCGCCTCGTAGGCATGCCGATCTACCGGCTCGGTGAGGCGATCCTGTTCCCGCCCGTCGAGCATGCCGAAGACGGAATCGTCGCCATCGGCGGCGATCTACGACCCGAGCGCCTCCTGCGCGCCTATTCCGAGTCGATCTTTCCCTGGTACGCGAAGGGGGAGCCGATCCTCTGGCACTCCCCCGATCCCCGCTTCGTTCTGACCACCGACAACCTGCTCGTGCCGCGCAGCCTGCGCCGGACAATGCGCGCGGGACGCTTCCGGGTCACGCTCGATACCGCGTTCCGTGAGGTAATTACCGGGTGCGCCACCACGCCGCGCGCCGGCACGACCGAGACCTGGCTCACGCCGGAGATGATCCGGGCCTACACGCGCCTCCACGAGCTGGGCTACGCCCACTCGGCCGAATCCTGGATCGGTGAGGAGCTGGCGGGAGGACTGTACGGCGTGTCGCTGGGGGCGGCCTTCTTCGGCGAGTCGATGTTCGCCCGCGAGGACGACGCCTCGAAGGTTGCCTTCGTCACTCTGGTGGAGCAGCTCGCACTCTGGAGCATCCACTTGATCGACTGCCAGGTCCCCACACCCCACCTGGCGCGATTCGGGGCGCAGTCATGGCCACGCCGGCGCTACCTGGAGGCGCTGCGCCGCGCCATGCGCCGCCCCACCCGCCGGGGAGCGTGGCGCCTCGACCCGCAGGAAGCCTCGCCCCACTGAGAGGCCCCCCAACTACCGCTCCGCCTCCTGAAGGATCCGCTCGGCCACTCCTTCGTAATCTCCGCTGAAGTGATGCCCGCCCGACAACCGGACCACGCGCATGGGACCGTCCTTCAGCGCGGGGCAAAGGCTGTCGTCTTCGTGCTCCCCATAGAAGCAGACGACACTGAAATCATCCAGCTTGCGGATCTCGGGCAGGACCGGCAGGTTGTTGTCGTGATGGTCGCTTCCGAGCCAGTCGCTGAGATGGAACTCAAAATCGACCGAGTCATCGGGTCCCATGAGGACGACCAGGCGCACCTGGGCGCGGAGGTCATCGGGAAGGCGGCTGGCCATGAAGGGCACGACATCGGCGCCGCGCGAATACCCCAGCAACAAGGCCTTATCGCAATGCCACTGCGCCAGGTAGTGCCGCATGATCCTCTCCAGGTCCTTTCCCGCCTCCTCCGGCGTGCGGCGCTTCCAGAAGTAGGCCAGCGAGTTCAGCCCGATCACCGGAATGCCACGCTCGGCGAGGACCTTCGAAACATTGCGATCCAGGCCCACCCAACCGCCGTCCCCTGAGACCAGAACCGCCAAGGTGCCTGAAGGCTGCTTCACGGCGGGCACCTCGACCAGGGGGAGATCCTTGAGATCGCCGGGGATCATCGCGCCAATAGCCGGCTGCTCCTCGCCCGGCTCCGGGGGTGGTGAGGTCTTGCGGACCATGCGGCGGTAGGCATCCTCGAGCTGCGGAAGCCAGTTCTTCGACACCGAGAAGCCATGCCCCACCTTGGGAAGCAGCACGATCTCGGCGCCGGGAACCTGCTTGACGAAGCGTTCCGTCTGCGCCGCATCGCACGTCTTGTCGATCTCCCCCTGGAACGCGATCCAGAGAGCTTCCAGATTCGGCGCCGGCTCCAAGAGAATCCCCTTGCCTTGCGGCAACGGCCCGCTGGACAGCCCGCTCCCCTTGCAGAACTTCTTCGTCGCTTCGAGATCGGGGCAGAAGCCCAGGCTGATCGCTCCCTTGAAGGTCCCCGCGGGGGCCTGCGCCAGCGTCGCGTAGGCGAGGGTCGCCCCCGAGGAATAGCCCACCAGGATCGGCGGCGTGTAATGCGGCCGCTCCAGCTTCTTCTGGATGTACTGGCTGAGCGATTCGAGGTCGCCGGCCGGGTAGGCGCACTCCTCGGAAGACTTCTTCAGCGAATCGAAATACCGGGGGACGTCGATGCCCACCACCAGCGCATCGATGGAGCCCAGCCGCTTCGCCATCTCCACGACCCCCTGGTTCCAGCCGCCGTCGCCCGAAAAGAAGAGGACCACCTGCGAGGCCTGCTGGGCATCGCCGTACAGCGCCACGCTGCCGAAGCGCCCGAAGCTTTCCGTCCGCGCCGGAGGCGAAGCAGCGGGCTTGGAGGCTTTGGCGGCCGCCGGTGCGGCCAGGAGCATGAGGAGCAAGGGTAGAACGAGACGCTTCATGACTTGGGAGTCCTCCGGCTGCCGTCCGAGATCAGCGCGGTCAGGTGGCCGATCATGCGGGGTAGCGCGATGCCGCCGGGGGCGGCCAGGTATTTCGGCTCCCAGACGGGGTGGAATTTCTGCTTGTACTGGCGCAGGCCCTGGAAATTATAGAAGTGCTCGCCGTGCCGGAACACAAAAGCGCCCAGGCGCGACCAGCGCGGGGCCAGCGACCGCCCCTCCAGCCCCGACAGCGGGGCCATCCCCAGATTGAACCAGCGATACTCCTGCTCGCGCCCCCAGAGCATCAGGCGCACCAGCAGGAACTCCATGACTCCTTCCGGAGCGTTCGGATGGTAGCGCATCAGATCGATGGAGAGCTCCTCCTTGCCGGCCCCCGGCCAGAGGTTGGCGAACCCCAGGAGCTCGCTGCCGCGGCGGACGATGGCCGCGGGGAACTGCTTCAAGTAGGTCTCGTCGAAGCGTCCCAGCGAGAACGACTTCTCCTGGACCTTTTTTTCGGCCAGCCAGGCCTCCGAAATGGCGCGCATCTCGGGCAGCAGCGCCGGCACGGCCTCGGCACCGACCACCTCGAGGCTGCACCCTTCCTTCTCCACCCGGTTCACCACGGCCCGCAGCCCCTTGCGGCTGCCCCCTTCGAGAGAGAACTTGCCGAGCGGCACGCGCGCCTCTTCTCCGATCTTCATCAGCGTCAGCCCCAGGTCGACATACAGATCGAGGCTGCGCCGCCCGACCTCGTAGAAGATGGCCCAGCCGGCATGCCGATCGGAAATCTCCCGGAAGCGCCATGCAAGGTCGCCGCGTTCCCCCTCGGGGCCGACGGGATCGCCCAGCGCGACCCAGCTGCGACCTCGCACCCGGTACATGATGAATGCATTGCCCGGCTCGTTGAACAGGAAGCGCTTGTCGCCCAGCAGGGCCAGGTAAGCATAGGTGTCCTGGGAAGCGGAGGCGACAGAGCGCGCCCGCTCCAGGTCCTCCGGATTGGGCGCGGGAGGCTCAGGACGTGCCGGGCGCAGGAGGCGGGCCACTGCGAAGGCGAGGGCCGCCACCCCGGCGCCGACCGTGGCGCGCAGGAACCGGGGGGCATCGCCCCGCACCGTGAAGCGCCACCAGAGATCGCTCGAGTACTCGACATGCTTGTGCGAGAAGATGCCGAGCCAGATCGAGCCGAGCAGCGCGACGACGACCGCCGCCGTCCATGACAGGGTGAAGCGCTCGCCGATGAGCGACGACCGGCGGTAGAAGTGGCGGTGCGACGGGAGCAGGGCGGCCAGCATGAGCGTCAGGAAGATCGCCTCCTCGTAATCGGCCCCCTTCAGCAGCGAAAGGACGATCCCCGCCGTGAGGAAGGCGGCGGTGAGATGGTAGGCCGCCTCGAGGCGCTGCTGGATGCCGCGCGCCAGGAGGACCAGACAGATTCCGACGAGGCTCCCGAGGAAGTGCGACAGCTCGATCACCGGAAGCGGCAGAACGTCCTTCAGCCAGTCGAGACGTCCGGGGACCGCGGGGGCCGCCCCCGAAAGGAGCAGGATGGCGCCGCTCAGGAAGGTCGTAAAGGCCAGGATGCTGGGAGCGAGTGCCGCGCTCCAGCGGCCGGTGCGGCGCGCCACCTTGCGCAAGCTTTCCTTCTGCCTGCCGAGCTCGTGCGCCGCGAGAAACGCCGCCGCGCCACCCAGCGGCATCAGGTAATAAATCACCCGGTAGGCCAGCAGCGCTCCCAGAATTGCCGGCGCCGGAGCGGTCCCCGCCAGCATCAGCAGGACGACCGTCTCGAAGACCCCCAGCCCGCCCGGCACCTGGCTTACGAGCCCGGAGACCTGGGCCAGCAGGAAGACGCCCAGGGTCTGCGGGAAGGAGACGCGAGCGCCGTCGGGCAGCAGCACGTAGAGGACCATCCCCGCCACCGCCCAGTCGAGCGAGGAGATTACGACCTGCAGGAGGCCCATCCGGGGCGTCGGCACCGCGAGCTCGGATCTTCCGACACGCACCGGCTGCCGGCGCAGGGCGCAGAAGGCGAGATAGGCGGCCAGGAGCAGCAGGAGCGCCGCGCCGAGCGGGCGGAGGGAATGGAACGGCAGCCGCGCGCCGGCGGGGATCACCAGCGGCTCAATCAGGAAGACGGTTCCCCCCAGCGCCAGGAACCCGACCCAGAAGGTGAAGCTGCAGAAGGCGATGACGCTGACGATCTCCATCCCCGTCAGCCCCCACGCCGAATAGAGGCGGTAGCGCACCGCGGCACCCGAGAGCATGGCGAAGCCGACGTTGTTGCTCAGGGCGTAAGCGATGAAGGAGGCGAGCGAGATCCGGCGATAAGGGACTTTTTTCCCGATGTGGCGCAGGGCCAAAGCATCGTAGCCGGTCAGCAGGAGATATCCGAGGATGGTGCCCAGGACGGCCGGCAGGAGGCGCGCGTAGGGAATGGCGGCGAATTCCTGCGCGATCTCGCGATAGTGGTACCGCTCGATCTCGTGGTACAGGACCCAGAGCGAAGCCCCGAACAGCGCGACGCCGACGGCCGGAGGGATGCTCGCCGCGAGATTCCGCCTCATGGCCCTCTTGCCGGTCCTATCCGGCCTGGCTGCGGGGCATCTGCCGGGCCCGATTGCCCGCCCCCGCGCCGCGAAGGAAACATCATAGCGCAGGGAATGCGGCCGATCAGGGAGCGGTCCGGGCCGCCTCCTCGGCGCCGCTCAGCAGCTGGTCGAGATCGGCGCGGCGCAGCAGCCTGCCTGCGACGACGACGGCGGAGATGCCGGTGGTATGGGAGATGTCCCGCAGCGGGTCGGCGTCCAGCAGGACCAGGTCGGCCGCTTTACCCTCTTCGACGCTTCCCGTCCGCTCCGACAGACCGAGAAGCTTCGCCGGGTTGATCGTCGCCGTGCGCAGCGCTTCGATCGGGGAGAGTCCCGCCTCGACGAACAGCCGCATCTCGTCGTGCGTGCTGAACCCGGGATAGACATAGGGAAGCCACATGTCCGTGCCCGCCAGGAAAGAAACCCCGGCGGCGCTCGCCATCGGGATGTGCTCGAGGGTCGCGGCATACTCGCGCTTGCGATAGGCGATGTAGGCCGGAGTGCGGTAGCGGGTGAGCATCCCCTTCTCGGGCTTCCAGTACTCCCGCTCTGATTCGGGGATGTATTTCATGCGCGGGTCCTCGCGGCGCGCCAGATCGTCGACGAAGGTGAGCGCGTACTGGGTCACCAGGGTGGGATCGAGGTAGGTCCCGTTGCGGGCGAAGGTCTTGTAGAGCGCGCGGCAGCGGTCGGGGCCCAGGCCATCCAGGATGAGGTTGCCGCGGCGCGCGATCGTCTCGGGGATGAGGGAGAAATCTCCCGTGCGCATCGCCTCAGCTATGGGGCTGCTCTCCGCTTCCTGGCGCATCACCTCCGCCTCGGCGGACGAGCAGCCGCGCAGCCCGACCTGGTGCTCGAGGCTGCGCTGGCCGGCGTTGGTGGCCTCCAGCGTCGTCACCGCCAGGGGCACGTGCCCCACCAGCGGCAAGCCGGTGCGATCCGCTTCCGCGGCAATCGCCCGGTAGGCATCCAGAGGGACGCGATCGTGGACCTTGACGCACTGGGAACCGGCCAGGAGCAGCGCCGTCACGACCGCGCGACCCGAGGCGGCGTCGGAGACCGAGACCGAGATGGGAGGGTTGCTCGGCTCGGGCCCGTCGACGATCGGGCCGCAGGCGATGATGCGCGGCCCCAGGCGCTCTCCCTTCGCCACCTGCTCGCGCCAGGCATAGATCTTCTCCGGCACCGCCCCCATGTCGCGCACCCCGAGGACGCCGTTGGCGACCAGCAGCGCCATCTCGCGGTCCGGATCGCGCAGATGGGCATGCATGTCCCACAGCCCCGGGATGAGGTACTTGCCCGCCGCGTCCAGGACGGTCGCCTCCTTCGGGAAGCTCTCCGAGGATCGGGCATGGCGGAGCTGCTCGATCTTCCCTTCACGGATCACCAGGGTCCGATCGTGCTTCAACTTCCCGTGCACGACGTCGACGACGGTGACGTGGGTGATCACCAGCAGGGTGTCCGGCTTGCTGACGGGCGCGGTGCCGAGAAGGGCGAGGACGCAAGCCGCGACGCGGGTCCAACCGTTCATCGGACGATGTCCATCCGATGCGCCGGGAAGTCGATGGCATGGGCCAAAGCGGCTCCTCTCGGAAGAATTCGAGCGGGTCATTGTAGGGCCGAATCCGGCCGGCCGCCGCCCACGAAGCGCTGTCGCCGCGGTGCCGCAGCATCACGGCCGCGATACCCACAGGACACTCGGGCGTTTCGCGGTGCCTCCGCCTCAGGGCCGCAGGCTGATCGCCTGGAATCGCGCCGGTTTTCCGGACTGCCGGCGCACCGGGGAACGGAATCGGGAGCGGTTGACGGCCCCTCCCTCCGCCCGCTTATGATCGTTCCGCCGATTTCATCCCGGACATCCGAGTTGCATGCGGAGCGTCATGCCTCAATCTACGCGCCCTCCTGAAGGTCCCGCTGATTCCCTGCCGGTGCCCTCCGCCGGCGCCACGCTCGAGGCGATGGAGCGCGACATGATCCTGCAGGCGCTGGCGCGGGCCGGGAACAACAAATAGCCATCCCCCTTCGCCGGGCGGCGGCCCGGTCTCGGAGCCGACGCCGATGCGACGCGCGGCGAGGCAGATTCTGCTGGGAATCCTCGCCACGGCGGCGATCCTGGAAGCACTCTATCTCGCCGCCGCCAATTTCGCCCTGAACCGCTCCTTGATCGAGGATCGCCTCAACCGCAATCCGCAGCGCTTCCACATCGCATGGCAGCGAGGCTGGTCGTGGTGGCCCGGGAGCGTCGCCCTGCGCGGCGTCGATCTGGGCGGCAGCTCGAAGCGGATCGACTGGTACACCCATCTCGATTCAGTCGACGCCACCTTTCATCTCCTCCCCTTGCGTCACAACGTCGTCGACCTGATCCGAGTGCGCGCCGACGGAGTCGACTACCGGCAGCGGCACAAGACGCTTCCGCAAGTGGCATCGCGCGTGCCGCCTTCCGAGCTGCCACCGATCCCCGGTCTCACGGAAGAAGAGGCGAATTCCTCGCCGCCTCGAAGAGGCCCCGGCAAGCGCTGGACGATCCTCTCCGACGACATCGCCTGCGATGTGGATCAGATCTGGATCGATCGCTTCCGCCTGATCGGACCCATGCGCGTTGCGACCGGCATGATGCTGGTGCCGCACGAAGCAATGGAGTTCCCCGGAGTGCGTTTGACGATGGCCTCGGGGGAGCTGCGCGCCGGCAAGGACCCGATCTTCGAGCGGCTGGGAATGGACGTGCAGGCGGAGATACATCGCTTCGTTCCACGCGGCCTGAAGCATCTCGAGTTCTTCCACTACCTCTCCGGGCGCTTCGCCCTGCACTCCGACAGCGCCAGCCTTTTCTTCCTCGAGGCCTACTTCCGCAAGACCCCCTGGGTGCGGTTCAACGACAGGGGGTCGGGGCGCTTCCTGATTGTTCTCGACCACGGGCGGCTCGCTCCCGGCACGGAGCTCGAGATGGCGAACGATCAGGTCGACATGGATTTCCTGGACCGCCATCTGACCGGCAAGGGGGTTATCCGCGGCGGCGTCGAGGAAAAGAGCGGCAAGGTGGAATCGATCCTCTCCGCCCGGCTCACTCATTTCAAGCTGGCCCCGGTCGGCAGCAGCCAGGCCTTCGCGCGCGGCGAGGTCGCCACGCTTTCGGGACGCAGCGGCTCGCTGGATCTGGCGGATCCTTTCACCGACCTCGAGATCACCTTCGACATGCCGCGCGCCGAGATTCTCGATCTCACCTTCTACAACTCGCTCATCCCCGAGGGGAGCAACTTCAAGCTCCTGTCGGGCACGGGGACGATCAGCTACCACATCGAAGGCTCGCAGGAGAAGCGCAGCCTGCACGGCAGGATCGACCTCGACATCGAAGAGGGATCGGCCAGCTTCCGCGATTTCGTGATGCGAGGCGGCTTCTCGGTCAACGCGCTGCTGCGCCAGGCGAGCCCGCGTGAGCTCCTGTTCGACATCGCCGGCACCCGCGTCGTCGTGCACAAGCGCGATCCTCCCTGGTCGGCCGCCTTCACCTTCCCCCAGGCCCGCATGCAGTTCACCAATCCGACGCGCATCGACGCTTCGCTGAGCCTGGCGATGCACGACACCCGGCCGCTGGTGGTCATGTTCGATGCGCTCAAAGGAGTGCCCGACTGGCTGGAGCGGATGATGACCATTCCCGACATCCAGGGGATGGCCGAGTTGCAGGGGCGCGGCGATCAGGTCCTGATCCGGGATCTCGATTTGACCGGAAAGTCGCTGCACGCCCTGGCGGACCTGAAGCTTGGCAGGAACACTCGCGAGGGAATCCTCTTTCTGAAGTTCCACGGCTTCGCCTTCGGAGTCGATCTGAAGCCCGAAGGGAAAGATATCAAGATCATCCGTCCGCTGCGCTGGTTCCACGAAGAGCGGGCCAAGAGACAGAGCCTCTCCCTCGACCCGAAGGATCCCGCTTCGGGGAAGCCGAAGAAACCCGCGAGACGAGTTACCGGAACTTCCACCGATGCCCGTTAGCTCTCCTATTGACATTCTATAGGTCAACGACTATCCTCCTATCGAATTTCTAGAGGAGAGCCCGTGGCCCGCACCGATCTGCTGCAAGGCACTCTCGACGTCCTGATCCTCAAGTCCCTGTCGACCGGCCCCGACCATGGGCTGGGAATCGCCCGCCGCGTGGAGCATCTCACCCGCGGGACCTTCCAGGTAAAGCCCGGCTCCCTGTTCCCGGCGCTGCACCGCCTGGAGGAGCGGGGCTGGCTCGCATCGCAGTGGGGCGAATCCGAAAACCGGCGCCGCGCCAAGTTTTACCGCCTGACCGCCTCCGGCCAGCGCCGGCTGCGCACTGAGACCGGCAAGTGGGCGCGCATCGCGCTGGCGATGTCGGCCGCCCTGGGAACCACCTAGACGATCTCGAGGAAGCCATGGCTCTGCTCCGCCGCCTTTCCGCTCTCCTGCGCAACCTGTTCCGCCGGCCGCGCGTGGAGCGTGACCTGCACGATGAGATGAATGACTATCTCGAGGGGCTCGTGCGCGAGAGGGTCGAGGCAGGGGCGACGCCGGAGGAGGCGCGGCGCGTGGCGCTGCTCGAGATGGGAGGCCCCGAGCAGGTCAAGGAGGCGGTGCGCGATGTCCGTGCCGGTGCCTGGATCGAGGCCTTCTTCCAGGACCTGCGCTTCGGCGCGCGCATCCTGCGCAAGTCTCCCGGCTTCACCTTCCTCGCGATCCTGACCCTGGCTCTGGGGATCGGCGCCAACACGGCGGTGTTCAGCGTCGTGAACACCGTTCTCCTGCGGCCCCTTCCCTTCCCCGGCTCCGAGCGGCTGGTGACTTTCTGGCAGTCCTATCCGCAGCGCGGCCTGGCGACCTGGCGCATGTCGCAGGCTAACTTCCTGGCCTATCGCCAGGAAATGCGCAGCTTCGAGCAGCTGGCTGCTTACAACCGCACCGGCTACAACGCCTCGGGCGCCGGCGAGCCGGCGCGCCTGGATGCGATGAGCGTGAGCGCCAATTTCTTCGACGTCCTGCAGGTGCGCCCGGAATTTGGCCGCGCCTTCCGCACCGGCGAGGACGCTCCCGGGCGGCGGGCCCTTTGCGTGCTGAGCCACGCCCAGTGGCGGCGCCAGTTCGGGAGCGATCCGGGAGTCATCGGCAAGGCGCTCATCCTGGACAACGTCCCCACCGAGATCGTCGGTGTCATGCCCGCCGATTTCCGCTGGCCCGGGCCGCCGGTCGATGTCTGGGTGCCGCTCGACCTGAGCCCCGAGAGGACCTCCCCCTTCAACCTGATCGGGCTGGCCCGGCTGCGGCCGGGAGTCCAGGCGGCGCGGGCCGAGGCCGAAGCGACGCATCTTCTCAAGGTCCGTGGCGCCAATGATCAGTCGTTCATCGGCAGCAACGCGGTCGCTAAACCGGATTCCGACCTGCATGCCGTCGTCACGCCGCTTCACGACACCGTCTCCGGAGCCTCTCGCACGCCTCTGCTGGTCCTCCTGGGCGCCGTCGCCCTGGTCCTGCTGATCGCCTGTGCCAACGTCGCCAATCTCCTGCTCGGCCGGGCCGCGGTGCGCCAGCGCGAGATCGCGATGCGCTTCGCGCTCGGCGCCACGCGCGCGCGAGTGGTGCGGCAGCTGATGACCGAATGTCTCCTTCTGGGCGCACTCGGAGGGGCGGCCGGCCTGGCGCTGGCGGGATGGGGGCTCGAGTTGCTGGCGGGACTGCCGCTGGGCATCCCGCGTCTGGGGGAGGTGCGGCTCGATCCGGGGGTGCTGGCCTTCACGGCAGGTGTGGGGCTGCTGGCCACGCTGCTGTTCGGTCTGCTGCCGGCGCTGCGCATCGGGCGGCTCGGATCGCGCAACGAGTGGCACGGCGAAGGACGCGGCACCAGCTCGGCCGGCACCCGCGCCACCCATGGCGCGCTGGTCGGGGTGCAGTTCGCGCTGTCGCTGATCCTCCTGGTCGGCACGGGCCTGCTCTTGAAGAGCTTCCATCGCCTCACGGCTATCGAGCCGGGATTCGAGACCGAGAAGGTACTGACGATGCGCCTGTATGTTCCCCCTCAGCACCCGGACGGCTACCGCAACCCGTTCGCCCCGGCACAGGGGGCCGAAGGCGAGCATGCCCTGGCTTTCTATCGCAGCGTCGAGGAGCGGCTGCGGTCGCTCCCGGGCATCACCGCCGCAGGGCTCGTCGACGGCCTGCCTTTCACCGGCGACCTGAACTCCGATGGCACCGTCATCGAGGGACACGAGCCGGAGCCGGGCACCGACTCCACCATCACCCCTCTTCTGACCGTCGGTCCCGGCTACTTCCGCGCCCTGGGAATCCCGGTGCTGCGGGGCCGCGATTTCGCCGACACCGACCGGATCGGCTCACAACCCGTGGCGGTCGTGGATGAAGCCATGGCAAAGCGCTGGGGCGGCGCCGACCCCGTGGGCGGACGGATCCGCTACGGCTGGAACGAGGAGCCCGATGCCTGGATGACGATCGTCGGAGTCGTCGCGAATGTCCGGGACATCACCATCACCGCCGGGCAGGAGCCCGATCCGCACCTCTACCTTCCTCTCGGACAGGGACCGCAACGACGCATGGGACTCGTGGTCAGGACCGCGGGCGATCCGGCCGCCACCGCCGGCGCCATCCGCGCCGCCATCCGCGGCATCGATCCCGGCGTGCCTCCCTTCGACGTCCAGACCCTTTCGCAGAACCTGGACTCGAGCCTGGCGCGCGAGCGCTTCACCAACATCCTGCTGTCGCTGTTCGCCGCCGTCTCGCTGCTCCTGGCGGCCGCGGGCATCTACGGCGTAATGTCGCTGGAGGTCAGCAGCCGCCTGAAGGAGATGGCCATCCGCATCGCGCTGGGGGCGCGGCCGCGCGAGGTCTTCGCCCTGGTCCTGCGGCGCGGCACGCTGCTCGCCGTGGCGGGGCTGGGGGTCGGCTTCCTGGGAGCCCTTGCCCTGACCCGCTTCCTGAAGAACCTTCTGTTCGAGGTGGGGACCACCGACCCGGCAACCTATTCGATGGTCGTCGTCGTCCTGGTGAGCGTCGCCATCCTCGCCTGCGCCCTGCCGGCCCGCCGCGCCACCCGCGTCGATCCCATCGAATCGCTCCGCCGGGAATAAGTCCGCCATCCCGATCCGTCAATCGTCGCGTGTGCGTCCAATTTCGTCCAGCCGCTGCTTGAGCTTCATGCGATCGAGCGATGCGATCGGCAGACTCGTGAAGGTCTTGATGCGTCTCTCCAGCGCCGTGAAGGTCTCGCGGAAGGCCAACCACTTTTCGGTCTCGCTTCCCCTTGCAGCAGCGGGATCGTTGACGCCCCAGTGCGCGCTCATTGGCTGCCCCGGCCAGATGGGACACACCTCTCCGGCGGCGTTGTCGCAGACGGTAATAACGAAATCAAGCGGCAGCGCTCCGGGATTCGCGAACTCATCCCAGCTCTTACTGCGCAAGCCTTCGGTCGGGAGCTTCATCCGCTTCAGCAGCTCGAGCGCGATCGGGTGTACTGCTCCCTTCGGGTGACTCCCGGCGCTGAAGCCACGAAACTTGCCCGTGCCCCAATGGTTCACGAGCGCTTCCGCGAGGATGCTCCGGGCGGAATTGCCCGTACACAGGAAGAGGACGTTGTAAGGACGGCCGCTCATCGGCTGGGTTCGGTGGGACTCAGGCCAAGGCGTTTCATGTCCTCGGTCGTGGCCACACGGTCAATCCGCGTCGTCATGTGCAACACGGTGCCGCCGGTGCTGCCGGGCCCGGAGGCGGCTCGCAGCACTGTGGCTCACAACACCTGCTTGAACCTGCACCGCTGATTTCGTCGCCATAGACCGTACTCTCGCCCGTCGTCAGGAACGTCTCCCATTCAATGCCCTGCGGGTCGGCGACCCAGCTCTTGTCGCTCTCTGCGTAACAGCAGGTCGTGGCTCCTTCTTCGCGAATCGGCCCCTTGGCATGGCGCAGCCGGGCGTAGACCTCGGCCAGCTCCGGCCGACTTTCCACTTGGATGCCAAGATGCCGGATACCCGGCTCGGCACCTCGCTTGCTGATTGCAAAGTTCACGCGCGGATCCTCGAGCATCCACTTCGCGTAGTCGTTTTTCACAACGACCGGCTCGGCAGCGAACAACGCGCTATAGAAACGAATCGATTCTTTGATGTCGCTCACGCTGACATGGACGTGCAGACGTTTCATGCGCTCCTCCGGATCTTGCGAGAGGCTGCCGGACGCTCCGCTGCCGGGACGCGTTTGGCACCGCATCCGGCGGACGTGCTCTGCGCACAGCAGTTCTCGGTGAGATAGCCGACCAGGGCCTTCATCGTCCCGAAATCGGCGGCATAGATAATCTGCCGGCTCATGCGCTGGCGGGTGATGAGTCCCGCGCGCTGCAGAGCCTGCAAGTGAAACGTGAGCGAGGATGGCGGCAATTTCAGTCGGCTCGCGATCCCGCCCGCCGGTAAGCCCTCGGGTCCGGCCTCAACCAGCATGCGGTACACGGCAAGGCGGTACTGGTGGGCCAGGGCGGCGAGGGCGGTTACGGCTTCGGGTGCTTTCATTAATCCTCCGACTATTCGAGAACAATCGAAATATTATGCCATTCGATTCACGCTGTCAACCCCCTGGGGGCTGGCCGGCCTGAACAAGCGCCGCATCTTCCATCCACGGTGACGACGGTGTGTCAGCGGCGCCGGAGCGCTCCCTCGACGCGTTGACCTTCCCTCCTCGGGAGGCCTAAGATTCCTGCTCCGAGGTCAACCCATGCTGGAACGGCTGGGCCACTATCGAATCCTCGAGCGGATCGGGGCGGGGGGCATGGGGGAGGTGTATCGCGCCTCCGACACTCGGCTCGGCCGTGACGTCGCCGTGAAGGTGCTTCCCGCCCACTTCTCGGACAGCCTCGAGGTGCGCCAGCGCTTCGAGCGGGAAGCCCGGGCCCTGGCAAGCTTTTCCCATCCCAACATCTGCGCTCTCTATGACGTCGGACGAGAGAACGGCATCGACTTCCTGGTGATGGAATACCTGGAAGGCGAGACACTGGCGTCCCGCCTCCGGCGCGGCGCCGTGCCCCCCGATCAGGCGCTGCGCATCGCCGCCGAGGTTGCCGCGGCACTCGACGCTGCGCACCGCCGCGGGATCGTCCATCGCGATCTCAAGCCCGGCAACGTAATGATCACCAAGAATGCCGCGAAGCTCCTCGACTTCGGTCTGGCAAAGGAGCCGGCGAGCCTGATTCAGGGCGGGCATTCCAGTGCACCAACACGGAGCGAGCCGCTTACCGCCGCCGGGGCCATCCTGGGCACGCTCGATTACATGGCGCCCGAGCAGCTCGAAGGCAAAGAAGCCGATGCCCGAAGCGACATCTTCTCGTTTGGAGCGATCGTCTACGAGATGCTCACCGGCCGGCCCGCTTTTTCGGGGGCGAGCCAGGCCGGCCTGATCTCCGCCATCCTGACCGCCGAGCCAGCGCGCATTTCCGAGCTCCAACCGATGACGCCCCCCGCGCTGGAGCGCGCCGTGGGGCGCTGCCTCGCCAAGGACCCCGAGGAGCGCTGGCAATCGGCGCGTGACGTGATGTTCGAGATGAAGGGAATCGCCTCCCGGAAAACCGATTCCCCAGGAGCCGCGGCCGCAACGCCGAGGCGGGGCGAGAGGATCATCTGGGTCGCCGCGATCCTGGCCCTATGTGTCGGCCTGGGCTTCGCGATGCTGGCGCTGGCCCGGCAGCCCGAAGTCCTTTCGCGCCCCGCCCACTTCTCCATTGCGCTGCCCGATCACGCCGTGAGCCTGTTCACCCGCGTCTCACCCGACGGCACCACGATCTCTCAGACCGCGAAAAACGGCGATCAGACCCGGCTCTGGATCCGGCCGCTCGACGCGCTTTCCGCCAGGCCGCTTGAAGGCACGGAAGGAGCGCGGGCGCATTTCTGGTCCCCCGACAGCCGCTTCATCGCTTTCTTCGCGGGTGGCAAGCTCAAGAAGATCGACGTGAACGACGGGTCCGTCACGGATGTCTGCGACGCACCCGGCGCCGGTCCCTTCCAGCTGGGCGCGTGGGGACGGGACGGC
The DNA here is from genome assembly GCA_035764505.1 of Candidatus Polarisedimenticolia bacterium. Classification (NCBI taxonomy): domain Bacteria; kingdom Pseudomonadati; phylum Acidobacteriota; class Candidatus Polarisedimenticolia; species Candidatus Polarisedimenticolia bacterium. The sequence continues at coordinate 8,547 of DASTZC010000021.1, read as the reverse complement.
ACCATTCTCCTGCGCGTCGACGAGGCACCCGACCACGAAGAGGGGCTGTTTCGCGTGTCATCTTCCGGCGGCAAGGTTGAGCGTCTCGACATCCGGGACGGCTCGGGGAACAAGATCCAGGTGGGCTGGCCGGGTTTCCTGCCTGACTCCCGCCATTTCATCGGACCTTGCCTGCTCAAGCCAGGTTTGGATGACAGTCGCGCCACCTGCCTGGTCTCCCTGGAGAGCCTCCAGGCCAGCGTGCTCCTCGAAGCGGCTTCCTACGCCCTGCCCGCGCCTCCCGGCTACCTCCTTTTCGTCCAGGGATCGACCCTGTTCGCGCAGCATTTCGACTTCGAAACGCTTCGCCTGAGCGGAACGCCTTCCCCGGTCGCGGAGCGCATGGAGCAGTGGGCGGGAATCGGCGCGCCCAAGTTCTCCGTTTCGGAGAATGGTGTGCTCGCCTATCAGATGGCGGGAGGAGAAGCCGACCTGATTTGGAGGGACCGCCGGGGTGCGGAAATCGGCCAGGTGGGATCGCCCGCAAGCTACGACAGCATCCGCCTCTCGCCCGACGGAAACCGCCTTGTGGCAGGCATCGTGAACCAGCGTGGCGTCAGAGACCTCTGGACGATCGATGTCAATCGGGGGGTTCCGACCCGGGTCGATTCCGATGGACTGGATTCCTATGCTCCCATGTGGTCTCCGGACGGCAAGAAGATCGTCTATTGCAAGGCCATCCATGCGCCTCCTTTCCTGCACGCGCGGACCCTCGCCGGGGGCGAGGACGAGGTGTTGCTCCCTTCCACCGGGACCATGCAGTGTCCTACCGGCATATCCTCCGATGGGCGGTATCTCTTGTTCGAGGATCGGAACCCGACCACCGGCTGGGATGTCTGGCTCCTGCCTCTCGGCACTGACCCTCCGCGTGCCACTCCCCTCATACGGACGCCCCAATCCGAGACGGATGCCAGCTTCTCCCCCGACGGCGGCTGGATTGCTTACACCTCGGATGAGACGGGCCGACCGGAAGTTTATGCCCAGCCGTTTCAGCACCCCGGCGAGAGGCTCCGTATCTCCACGTCGGGCGGTTCGACGCCGCGCTGGCGACGCGATGGCAAGGAACTTTTCTATCTGAGCGCGGACGGCCACCTGATGGCCGTATCGGTCACCCCGGGCAAAGAGCTGACCCCTGCGGCGCCGTTGGCGCTTTTTCTGGTAGGACAGGGTTCGGCCGAAGGACCGGGTTACGAGGTCAGTCGGGATGGGGAGCGCTTTCTCGTGGGCTCTCCTGTTCCGGGGAGCCAGGACGCCGCGGTGATGGTGAACTGGATGGGGCGGCTGCGGAAGAACTAGCGCGACCCCCTGCGGTGCGCGGCCCCGGGGACCGCGCGTTGACGCTTCCTCTCCCTCGGGCCTAAGATGCCCGGAAAACCACTAGGCCAGAAGTAGCGCCCGACCCGGTCGCGGCGGGAGATGGCATGGACACCCACGAGCGGACGCTCGCCATCAATCTGGACAAGACCACCTACGGGACCTTTGCCGAGATCGGCGCCGGCCAGGAGGTGGCCCGCTGGTTCCTGCAGGCCGGCGGCGCTTCCGGGACCGTCGCCAAGACCATCTCCGCCTACGACATGGCTTTCAGCGACGCCATCTACGGCAAGTCGGGCCGCTACGTTTCGCGCGACCGGCTGCTGGCGATGCTCGACCACGAATACACGCTGCTGCTCGACCGGCTGAAGGCGTCGCGCGGCGCCGAGACCCGCTTCTTCGTCTTCGCCGACACGGTGTCGGCGCGGAACTTCTCGGGAACCAACGAATGCCACGGCTGGATGGGACTGCGCTTCCAGCTCGCTCCCGGCGGCGAGCCCAACGACCTGGTGATGCACGTCAACCTGCGCGATTCGACCAACTTGCTGCAGCAGCAGGCGCTGGGACTCCTAGGAGTCAACCTGCTGTACGCCGCCTTCCAGGTCGAGGGAACGGCGGAGAAGCGGACGGCCGAGCTGCTCGCGGGATTGTCGCTGGACCGGATCGAGATCGACGTTCTCGAGGCGCGCGGCCCGGGAGTAAAGGATCCCGGGCCGGCGATTCTCGGCACCGGCCTGGTGAAGGGCGGTTTCGCCCAGGCGGTGCTGGTCGGCCCCGAGAATCGCCTCCTGCCTCCCTCCGAGATCCTGCGCAAGCGACCCATCGTCATGGAGCGATCGTGGGCGCGCCAGCCGGTGCAAGGAGAAGCGGAGCGTCTCGCCACTGCCCGGGCCCAGCTGGTCGAGGAGCGTGGCGGCGCCGCCGAACCCGAGCCTCTCCTCCTGCGCGAGCTGTCGCTTCAGTCGACTCGCGCTGCCGACGCTCGGGACGGCGCCCCTCCGACGATCGACGACGCTGTCTCCTGGACCGTGGCCAGGCGGCAGGAAGGGCCGGTTCTCCTCACCCGCTTCGGCGAGCCCTTTCCTCTCACCGATTACCTGAGACGCTTCACGCAGGAGCCGATCCGCTTCATCCTGACCGACGCGGTCCTCAAGGCGATCTTCGTCGGCGTCGCCCGGGAGCGTCTGGAAGGTGGTCTCCTGGAAGGGCTTGGGAAGATCCTCGCGGCGAACGTGAGGCTCTACGCCGCCGGCCAGTTGGTCGCCTCTGCGAAATCGCTGGACCTGCCGGAGCCGCTCGGCCTGCTGTACGACTACCTGCTCCAGTCCGGTTGCGTGGTGCCCCTCGAATCCCGATGACGCCTTTCCGGGCGGAAAGAGCGCCCGGACTGCTGTCCAGATGGCAAATGTGCTTGTGCTGCAATAGAATCCGAGCCTCGGCACCAGACTCCCATCCGGTCTCGAGCCCATGCCGCGAAAGCTTCGGCGTCCCGGCGAAACCTCGCGGCTCGCCCGTCCGTCTCACTCGCAGGCGAATCAGTTGCACATGGGCGCGACCGGGCCAGGAACTCCGGAAATGAGACGCTTCGCGCCCCTTCTTCTCATCATCTTCAGCGTCCCGCTCCTTGGGGCGTCCGAAGGACCTCGCCGGATCCTGATTCTCAATTCATTCGGCCGCGACTTCACCCCTTACAACTCCGTCACCTCCAAGTTCCGTGAGGATCTCGCCCGCCTCTCCCCGAAGCCCGTCGAGCTCCTCGACATCTCGCTGGAAACGATGCGCTTCGACACGGCCGACGAGGCCCCTGTAGTCGATTACGTAGGCGCCCTGTGCGCCAGGCGTCCGATCGACCTTGTCGTGGCAATCGGCTCGCCGGCCTACCGGTTCTGGGAGCGTCACCGTGCCGAGCTCCTGCCGGACACCCCTGCTCTGATCGCCGCCGTCGAGGAACGCCACTTCGACGGAAAGCCGCCGGAGCAGGATGCTGTTGTGGCCCTGCGCCTTGACCTGCCCGGTGTCCTCGAGAACCTGCTCGCCGTCCGACCCGGGACCCACAACGTCTACGTCGTCATCGGCGACAGCCCGCTGGAGCGTTACTGGCTGGCACACCTCCGTCGCGAATGGGGACCGTTCGAAAAGAAAGTGAACCTCGTCTACTGGAACGAGGTCCCCTTCGACGAGATGGTCCGGCGAGCGGCACAGCTGCCGTCCGACTCGGCCATTTTCTTCGCCCTGCTGGTGCAGGACGCCGCCGGGGTTCCCCACGAGCAGGAAGCCGCCGTGGAAGCGCTGCGGGATGCTGCCAACGCTCCGTTGTTCGGCTGGTCGGACAACCTCCTGGGACACGGAATCGTCGGAGGTCCCCTGCTGCCGCTGAAGGAAGTCGGACGGGCGACGGCGCGCGCCGCGCTGCGGGTCCTCGCCGGGGAGCCGGCCGGGCAGGTCCGCTCCCCGGTGCTGGCGGCCGATCGCCCCTCCTACGACTGGCGGCAGCTGCGGCGCTGGGGGATCGACGAGGCCTCTCTGCCGTCCCGCAGCACGGTGCTCTTCCATCCAACCTCGCTGCTGCGCAAGTACCGCTGGGTGATCCTGGGCACGGGGCTCCTGATCGCGGCCCAGGCGATCGCCATCAGCGGGCTGCTGATCTCGCGCCGCCGCCGGCTGCAGGCGGAGGAGGAGGCGGCGCGGCTGCGCCATGAGCTGGCGCACGCCGGCCGGGTCTCCGCTCTGGGGCAGCTGTCCTCGTCCCTGGCGCACGAGCTGAACCAGCCGCTGGGAGCGATTCTGCGCAACGCCGAAGCAGCCGAGATCTTCCTGGACGCCACACCGCCCAATTTACAGGAGGTGCGCGCCATCCTGGCCGACATCCGGGAGGACGATCAGCGTGCCGGCGGCGTGATCGATGGGATCCGCGGCCTCCTGCGCCGCCATCCGGTGGAATTCTCGAGCATCGAGCTGGCGGGCATGGCGGAGCGGATGATGATCCTGATCCGGCCCGATGCTCAGTCCCGGCGTATCGAGGTATCGGCCGAGGTGGCCCCCGGCCTTCCGGACATCCACGGAAACAGCGTGCAGCTGCAGCAGGTCCTCCTCAATCTGCTGATTAACGGGATGGAGGCGATGGAGCGCAATGGATCCGAAGGTCGCCGGCTGCGCCTGAAGATCGGCGCCAACGGCGGCAACCGGGTCCAAATGTCGGTCAGCGACTCGGGACCGGGGATCCCATCCGAGGACCTGCCGCGCGTCTTCGAGAATTTCTATACGACGAAGCCGGGAGGCATGGGGATGGGGCTGGCGATTTGCCGGCAGATCGTCGAGGCCCACGGAGGGGAGATCGAGGCGGCCAACGATCCCGGCGGCGGCACCACTTTCCGCGTGACGCTGCCGATGGCGAGGGTCAGTGCATGAGCGCGTCCCCAACCGTCTTCGTGGTGGATGACGACCGCTCCTTCCTGAAGGCCGTGGCGCGCCTGCTGCGCGGCAGCGGACACGCCGTCGAGACCTTCGGCTCCGCGCGCGATCTCCTCCAGCGGCTGAGGCAGGAGGCGTCAGGCTGCATCCTGGCCGACCTGAAGATGCCCGGCATGGATGGAATGGAGCTGCACGAGGCGGTTGCCGTCTCCGAAAACCCACTGCCCGTCGTCTTCCTCTCCGGCCGGGGCGATGTCCCCACGACCGTGCGCGCCCTCAAGCAGGGGGCGGAGGATTTCCTCACCAAGACGGCCCCGAAAACCGAGCTCCTCGACGCCGTCACCCGGGCGATGGCGCGCGACGTGGCCGAGCGGAGGGCGCGGGCCCAGCTCCGCGCGGCGCGCTCCACATTCGATCGGCTGACGGCCCGGGAGCGCGAGGTCCTCGCCCACGTGGTCCAGGGACGAGCCAACAAGGAGATCGCCTGGGACCTGTCGATCCACGAGCGCACCGTCAAGCTCCACCGCACCAGCATCACGGCCAAGCTCGGCGTCTCCTCGGTGGCCGAGCTGACCCGCTGGGCCCAGGAAGCCGGGCTCCTTCCCGAGCTGGATCAGACCGCCGGCCGTACCCTCCCTAAAGGGCAGTAGCGCCCTCCTTCCTCCGACTGGTAGCTTCCCCGCTGCGCGGTCGCTGTGTACCGCGTGGTCGGAGAACCCCCATGCTCACCATCGCGATCGTCGACGACGACGCGAGCCATAGCCGCGCCGTCGCCCGCCTGTTGCGGGCCTCGGGGATGCAGGCCGTAACTTTCGTCTCGGCCGAGGAATACATCGCGGCCCGCGAGGCGACACCGGTCGACTGCCTCGTCCTGGACATCCAGCTCGGCGGCATGTCGGGGTTCGACCTCTACGGTTGGCTCTCGGCCGCGGGCAGCCCCCCTCCAATCGTTTTCCTCACGGCGCATGGCGAGCCCGAGACGATCGCCCAGGTAAACTCCACGGGATGCGCCTATGTACGTAAGACCGATCCAGGGCGAGTCCTGCTGGAGGCGATTCGCATGGCGATCGAAGCCCAGGCAGGTCCCCCCCACCGCATGGGAGGCAGTGCTTGATGAGCCGTCGAGGCCCAATCGACCTCGAGTTGACCCATGGAAAAGCCGATATCTTCTGCTATGACGGACCTCGCGGGCGGGTCGCCGCCCACCACCGGCGGACCGCCTGGATCGTGGCGCTGATCGCCGCCGTCCTGCCGGCGCTGCACGACGCTCGGGCGCAGGGACCGCCGGAGAATCCTTCGACGCCGGGCGACAGGGCGCGGGAAGCAGCGGCGAAGCTGACGCTGAAGTGCTCCTCCAAGCCCGGCGAGCGGAACCATTGTCCGGCCGACACTTCGAAGGGAGTCTCCCTGGTGAAATCGGAGGGAGAGGCTCCCTGCCTTCTCGGCAAGACCTGGGGGTACGACGATACCGGGATCTGGGTCTCCGACGGCTGCAGCGGGCAGTTCTTCGCCGGCGTGCCGACGGAGCTCCAGCAGGCGGCGGCAACCCGGATGAAAGCACCCGAGTACATCCCGAACGCCGGCTTCCTGCTCTACGATGGAGAGAAGGGCCAGATCTACATGCGCCTGTTCACCTACGTCCGCTACCTGAACCAGAAATCGCTGGACAAGCACTACGAAGACTCCTTCGGCGTTACGAAGACCGTGGATCGGCGCCAGGACTTCCAGCTGAACAAGTTCTTCCTCCCCTTCTCCGGCTGGTTCCTGAGCCCCAAGCTGCGCTACTACCTCTACGTCTGGTCCTCGAATCCTTCACAGGGCGACCCGGCGCAGGTGGGGGGCGCCGGCAACATCAGCTGGAACTTCAACCGCTTCGTGACGCTGGGCGGCGGCATCACCAGCCTGCCGAGCGTGCGCAGCACCGAAGGGCAGTTTCCGTATTGGATCGGGGTCGACGATCGGCTGATCGCCGACGAGTTCTTCCGCGGCTCCTACACCACCGGCATCTGGCTCAAGGGCGAGCTGTCGACAAAGCTCAAGTACATGGCGATGCTCGCCAACAACCTGAGCACCTTGGGCGTCAGCGCCTCGCAGCTCGACAACACGATCGACACCACCTCCTTCAGCCTGCAATGGCTCCCGTCGACCGGGGAGTTCGGCCTGTACGGGACCTTCGGCGATTACGACTGGCACGAGAAGCTGGCGACCCGGCTGGGTCTGCACTACACCAGCAGCACCGAGGACCAGCAAAGCCAGCCTGGCACCAACAGCATCGAGAACAGCCAGATTCGCCTCACCGATGGGAACGTCATCTTCACGCCGGATCTGTTCGGCGCGGGGATCGAGGTCGACAAGGTGCATTACAAGATGGCCAGCATCGACGGCGGCCTCAAGTTCAAAGGGCTTTCACTCGAGGCGGAGTACTACTGGCGACATCTGAGCGATTTCGAGGGGCCGGGCACCGGCGCCATCGCCGACATCGACGACTACGGCTACCAGGTGCAGACCTCCGGCATGGTGGTGCGCGACGTGCTCCAGGCCTACCTGAGCGGATCGCAGATCCGTGGCGTCTATGGCGACGGCTCTGAGATCCGCGCCGGGATGAACTGGTATCCGCTCAAGAAGCGGGGTTTTCGGATCAACACGGAGTGGCTCCACCTGAACCACTGCCCGGTGGGCTACACCGCCGTCCCCTATCCGGTGGGCGGCGACGGCGATGTCTATCACGTGAACGCCGAGATGAACTTCTGAGGAGCGTGACATGGCCGGTCCCGGGCCCCTCTCCCCTCCCCCTCTACGAACGCATGCGATGAAGCCGGCCATAATGTGCCTCACGCTGGCGCTCGCGGTGAGCATCGCGCCGGCCGCCGTGTCGCGCGGCAAGAGCTCCAGCGTCCCCGCGGGGGCCGTGGTGAACGACTCGCACTTCCACCTCACCAACTACGTGCAGGAAGGCACCGACATCCACGAGTTCCTGAAGATCATGGGGACGAAGGTGGGACGCGTGGCACTGTTCGGCATCCCGCTGCAGCAGACCTGGGCGTACGGCAACACCGCCGACTTTGCGCCGACCTATTACCTGCAAAGCGACGCGCCGCTTTACTACTATTCGTTCACCGACGCGTTCATCGCCATGTCCTATCGCTCGCTGACGAAAACGGAGCAGGCGCGCTTCGATCCGATGATCACCGGCTTCAATCCGGCCGACATGTACGCCGCCGACCACATCAAGCGCGTACTCCTCACCTTCCCCGGGGTCTTCTCGGGCATCGGCGAGTTCACCATCCACAAGGAGTTCGTCTCTTCGAAGATCGCGGGCGAAACCGCCAGCCTGCTGAACCCCGCCCTGGATCGCATCCTGGACTTCGCCGGCGAGGCGGGTCTCGTGGTGATCCTCCACAACGACGTCGACATGCCCTTTCCGAAGCCGGGGCAGGATCCCTACCTGGTCGTGCAATTGCGCGACCTCATCAAGCGCCATCCCAAGACCCAGATCATCTGGGCCCACATGGGAGTAGGACGGATCGTCCATCCGGTGAAGGACCAGATCGGCATCCTGGAGCGTGCTCTGGGCAACCCCGATCTCGCCCATCTGCACTTCGACATCTCCTGGGACGAGACCGCCAAGTACGTCGTTGCCTCCGAGGACACCCTCAAAGTGACTGCCGATCTCATCAACCGTTACCCCGACCGCTTCCTGTTCGGCACCGACGAGGTCGCCCCGAAGACCCAGGCCTCGTACCTCAAGGTCTATGACCTCTACGCGCCGCTGTTCGCGAAGCTCAC
>DASTZC010000020.1 GCA_035764505.1 Candidatus Polarisedimenticolia bacterium | reverse complement strand
CGCCCTGCGAGTACGTCTGCCCCGTCAACGCGACGGTGCACAGCGCCGAGGGGCTCAACCAGATGGTCTACAACCGCTGCGTCGGCACGCGGTACTGCTCGAACAACTGTCCCTACAAGGTGCGGCGGTTCAATTTCCTGCAGTTCGCCGATTTCAGCACGCCGACGGCGAAGCTGCTGCACAACCCGGCCGTGTCGGTGCGCAGCCGCGGCGTCATGGAGAAGTGCACCTACTGCGTGCAGCGGATCAACACGGTGCGCAACGTCGCCGAGGTGGAGGGGCGCCCGATCCAGGACGGCGAGATCAAGACCGCCTGCCAGCAGGCCTGCCCGGCCGAGGCGATCGTCTTCGGCGATCTGAACGACCCGCGCAGCCGGGTCAACAAGATGAAGGCGGAGCCGCGCAACTACGAGCTGCTGGGCGGGCTGAACGTGCGGCCGCGCACCACCTACCTGGCGGAGCTGAAGAACCCGAACGAGAAGCTGCGCAGCGCCCCGGCGCGGACGGAGAAGCGTGGATGAGCAGCCATCCGACCGCGACGGAGCAGGCCGTATGAGCAGCCATCCGATCCCGACGACCGGGCCGCCCGGGGGCGAGCCGCCGATCCTGGCGCCGGGGCACTCCTTCGCCACCGTCAGCGACAAGATCGGCTCGATCGTCCTGAAGCGCGGGGCGCCGCGCGGCTGGTGGATCGGCTTCGGGATCTCATTCGCGCTGGTGATGGCGTTGTTCATGGCGCTGAGCTACCTGCTGGCGCGCGGCACCGGCATCTGGGGGATCAACGCGCCGGTGGGCTGGGGCTTCGCCATCATCAACTTCGTCTGGTGGATCGGCATCGGCCACGCCGGGACGCTGATCTCCGCCATCCTCCTGCTGCTGAAGCAGGACTGGCGGACGTCGATCAACCGCTTCGCCGAGGCGATGACGCTGTTCGCGGTGGCCTGCGCCGGCATCTACCCGCTGATCCACATGGGGCGTCCCTGGTTCTTCTACTGGATGACGCCTTACCCGAGCACCATGGCGATATGGCCGAACTTCCGCTCGCCTCTGGTGTGGGACGTCTTCGCAGTGAGCACCTACGCCACGGTGTCGGCGCTGTTCTGGTTCATTGGGCTGATTCCGGATCTGGCGACGCTGCGCGACCGGTCCAAGAACCGCACGTCGCGCATCGTCTACGGGATGCTGGCGATGGGGTGGCGCGGCTCGGCGGCCCACTGGCACCGCTACGAGGTCGCCTCGCTGCTGCTGGCGGGCCTCGCGACGCCGCTGGTCGTCTCGGTCCACACCGTGGTGAGCTTCGATTTCACCATCGGCATCATCCCGGGGTGGCACGCGACGATCTTCCCGCCCTATTTCGTGGCCGGCGCCATCTACGCCGGCTTCGCCATGGTCCTGCTGATCGCCATCCCGCTGCGTGCGGTCTACGGGTTGCAGGATTTCATCACCGAGCGCCACCTGGGGAACATGGCGAAGGTGCTGCTGGCGACGTCGATGATCGTGGTCTACGGCTACCTGATGGAGGCCTTCTTCTCCTGGTACAGCGGCAACGCCTACGAGCGCGGCATGTACCTGCAGCGCACCACGGGGCCGTACGCCTGGGCCTACTGGTGCCTGCTGCTGTGCAACCTGGTGACGCCGCAGCTGCTGTGGTTCTCGCGCGTGCGGCGCTCGACGGTGGCGTTGTTCGCCATCTCGCTGGTGGTGAGCGCCGGGATGTGGCTGGAGCGCTTCGTCATCGTGGTCACCAGCCTGAGCCGCGACTTCCTGCCGTCGTCGTGGGGGATGTACTACCCGACGATCTGGGACTGGACGACCTACGCCGGGACGATCGGGCTGTTCCTGATGCTGCTGTTCCTGTTCATCCGGTTCCTGCCGATGATCTCGATCTTCGAGATGCGGACGATCCTGCCGGAGGCGGAGGTGGAGGGGCATGGCCACGACTGAGACGCCTCTGTACGGGTTGATGGCGGAGTTCTACGACCCGACGTCGCTCGTGAACGCGGCACAGAAGGCGAACGAGGCGGGATACCGGGTGATGGACGGCTACTCGCCGTTCCCAATCGAGGAGCTAGGGGAGGCGCTCGGATACCGGACGCGCGGGCGGCTGCCGCGCATCGTCTTTTTGGGCGGGTTGATCGGCTGCGTCGGAGGGTTCGGGCTGCAGTACTGGTGCGCCGTGATCGACTACCCGATCATCGTCGGGGGCAAGCCGCTGAACAGCTGGCCGATGTGGATCCCGGTCACCTTCGAGATGACGATTTTGGTGGCGTCGCTGGCGGCGGTCCTCGGAATGCTGGCGCTCAACGGGCTGCCGCGCCCGTACCATCCGGTGTTCAACGTGCCGGAGTTCCGGCTCGCCAGCCGCGACAAGTTCTTCCTGTGCATCGAGGCGAAAGACCCGAAGTTCGATCTGGATCAGACGCGGCAGTTCCTCGAGAAGCTCAGTCCGGGGCATGTTTACGAAGTGGAGAGCTAGTGGTGTCGCGTCCCAGAAATCGCGTTGCATTCGCCCGCCGATCCATCGCGCCTCGCTGCGTTGCGTCTCGCTTGCGTACCGCATGGGTACGCGGCGCTTCGTCTGGGAGCGGCCACAGGCCGCGGCGCCTTGCGATCCGCGCGGCTCGGTGGCCTCGATGCTAACTCGATTTCTGAAACGCGACACCGAGGAGTGGCTGGTGGCAGCGGCGCGGATGGGACTGGCCGCCGCGGTAGTCGTGGTGGCGATGCTGTCAGGGGGATGCAGGCAGAAGATGGCCGACCAGCCGTCGTACCGGCCGCTGCAGGAGAGCGACTTCTGGCCCGACGGGCGCTCGTCGCGCGCGCCGGTGCCGGGGACGGTGGCCCGCGGCCAGCTGCGTGAAGACGAAGCCTGGTTTACCGGCAAGCGCGGCACGGAGTTCGTCAACCTGGTGCCGCGCCCGGTGACGCGCGAGATGCTGCAGCGGGGACGCGAGCGCTACGACATCTTCTGCTCGCCGTGCCACGACCGGCTCGGGAACGGACAGGGGATGGTGGTGCGGCGCGGCTTCCCGCCGCCGCCGTCGCTGCACATCGACCGGCTGCGCGAAGCGCGGCCGGGCTACGTCTTCGACGTGATCACGCGCGGCTTCGGGCGCCAGGCGGAAATGGCGTCGCAGATTCCGGTGGAGGATCGCTGGGCGATCACGGCCTACCTGAAGGTGCTGCAGTTCTCACAGCATGCGCCGCTGAGCGTCGTGCCTGCCGCCGATCGTCCTTTGCTCGACAAGGGGCCGGCCTCACCGCCCCCGCCTCCCGAGGAGATGCCGGCGCCGGGGGAGAAAGAGCCATGAGCCCGGCGGCGCGCGCGGCGGCAGCTTCGGTGGCGGCGACGCCCCCCGATTTCTCGGCGATGCGTCGTCGCTTTCTCATCGCCGGCGTCGCGGGGCTGGTGCTGATGCTGGTGGGGCGCTTCCTGAACCCGGCGCAGTTCTACCGCTCCTATCTGCTGGGCTACTCGCTGTGGATCGGCATCGCGCTGGGATGCATGGGCATTCTGATGCTGCAGCACCTGTCGGGCGGCGCCTGGGGCGTCGTCCTGCGGCGGATCCTGGAGGCGGGAACGCGCACGCTGCCGATCCTCTTCATCCTGTTCCTGCCGCTGCTGACCGGGACCGGCTGGCTCTATCCCTGGGCCGATCCGGCGAAGGTGGCCGCCGATCCGCTCCTGCAGCAGAAGAGCCCCTATCTCAACGTGACCGGGTTCATCATCCGGGCGCTGGTCTACTTCGCGGTCTGGTGCGCGCTGGCGTGGGCGCTGAGCCGCTGGTCGGACGAGCAGGATCGCACCGCCGACCCGGCGCTCATCGATCGCCTCGGAAAGCTGTCGGGCGCCGGCATCGCGCTCTACGTCCTGACCATGACCTTCGCCTCGGTCGACTGGATGATGTCGCTGGAGCCGCACTGGTTCTCCACCATCTATGGGATCTTCATCGTGATGGGGCAGGTGCTCTCGGGGATGGCCTTCGGCATCGTCGTCCTGGCGCTGCTGGCGGCGCGCGCCCCGCTGCAGGGGAAGGTCGGACCGCGCCACTTCCACGACCTGGGGAAGCTGCTGTTCGCCTTCGTGATGGTCTGGGCCTATTTCGCCTTCTCGCAGTTCCTGATCATCTGGTCCGGAAACCTGCCGGAGGAGATTCCCTGGTACCTGAAGCGCCTGACCGGCGGCTGGCAGTACGTGGCGCTGGGGCTGGTCGTCCTGCAGTTCGCGCTACCGTTCGTCCTGCTGCTGTCGGCGCGCCTGAAGCGCGAGCCGGTCAGGCTGGCGCGCATCGCCGCCTTCCTCGTGGTCATGCGCTTCGTGGATCTGATCTGGACGCTGGCGCCGGGAGCGCAGCAGGAGCAGCGCTCCGGAATCGGATTGCACTGGATGGACCTCGCGGCGCTGATCGGCGTGGGGGGAATCTGGCTGGCGCTGTTCCTGCGATACCTCCAGGAGAAGCCGCTGCTGCCGATGGGAGAGCCGCTGCTGATGGAGTCGATCGATGGCCGGTAAGACCACGTCGGGCGGCGGCTACGAGAAGAGTGATGCCGACGTCAGGAGGCTCGCCTGGCTGCTGCTGACGCTGATGATCGGGGTCGTCCTGGCCGCGAGTCTGATGCTGGTCCTGTACGGCCGCTTCGCGGCGCAGATGGCGAAGCGCCAGCCGCCTCCGGCGACGCTGGCGGGGGTGCGGGCCACGACGCCGCCCGAGCCGCGGCTGCAGAACACGCCGTTCGACGAGCTGCGCCGGATGCGGGCGGACGAGGACGCGGCGCTGTCGAGCTATGGCTGGGTGGACAAGCCGGCGGGCATCGTCCGGCTGCCGATCGACAAAGCGCTCGACATGGCGGCTGCGGGCATTCCCTCCGCGGGTACTTCGTCGGCGCAAATGGCAGGTAGCCGGGCAGGCCTGGTGCTTCTCTATAACAACAGCAAGGTCGACCTGGACGTATGGAACGAGCCCGAAAAGAATTCGGTACGGATCGCGCCCGGCGGGGCGTCCGAGGTCGCCTTTTTCGGGGAGCAGTGGATCCATTTCGGCATGATGGCGTATCGCTACCAGATTCCGGATCCGGTCTTGAAGGCGCTCGGGAGCATCGCGCAGTCAGAGAAGCTCCAGGCGGAGCGTGACGGCCGGCTCTACCTGGTTCCGCAGGGGTCGCGCTTTCCGGTCACGCCGCTGCCGGCGCAGCCTCCGGGTTTTCCGCTGGTGCCCCAGAAAAAGGCCGACCTGACATGAGAAGCCATCCTGATCGACTCTTTTCGCCGCTGCCGCTCCTCGTCCTCGCCCTCTCCATGGCCTTCGTGCCTGTCAGGGCGGACGCGCCCGTGACTCGTGGAAGTGGAGCCGATGGAGCATCGGCAGCAGCGGAGACAGGCGGCGCGGCAGGGGCGATGAAGAATCCGGGCGATGCCGACCCGGCGCGGCCGCCGGCGCTGCGGGGGATCGGGATCGATCAGCGGCTGGGGGCGCAGCTCGACCTCGGTCTCACGTTCAAGGACGAAGCGGGCGCGACGGTGCGGCTCGGCGATTACTTCGACGCCCGGCCGGTCATCCTGACGCTCAACTACTACGAATGTCCGATGCTCTGCACGCTGGAGCTGAACGGTCTGGTGGCGGCGCTGCGCACCATGTCGCTCGAGCCGGAGCGCGATTTCCGGATCGTCACGGTGAGCATCAACCCGAAGGAGACGCCGGAGCTGGCCGCGCGCAAGAAGACGCAGTACGTGAAGGAATATGGGCGCGCCGGCGCCGCGGCCGGCTGGCACTTCCTCACCGGCGACGAGGACAAGATCAAGGCGCTGGCGAATGTGGTCGGCTTCCGCTACTCGTTCGATCCCGAGAGCAAGCAGTACGCCCATGCCGCCGGAATCGCCGTGGCCACGCCCGACGGCCGCCTGTCGCGCTACTTCTACGGCATCGAGTTCGCGCCGCGCGACCTGCGATTGGGGCTGGTCGAATCGTCGCAGGGGAAGATCGGCACGCTGGCCGACATGCTCCTGCTGTTCTGCTACCACTACGACCCGGGGACGGGGCGTTACGCCGCCGCCGCATTAAATATGATGCGGCTGGCGGGCATCGCGACTGTCATTTTGCTGGCGTTCGGGATCCGGCGCATGGTCCGGCGCAGCCGCCAGGCGGCGGCCGGCAAGTCCCTGCAGGAGGGGCGCCGTGCGCTCTGACCTGCCGCTCTTCCCGGCGCAGGCGTCGACCACGGCGCCGCACGTCGATCTCCTCTTCCTGGTGGTCGTGGCGCTGTCGATATTCTTCGCGTCGCTGGTGGTGGTCCTCCTGCTGGGCTTCGCGGTGAAGTACCGTCGGCGTGCCGGCGACAAGCCGCCGGCCCCGATCGAAGGCAACCATGCGCTGGAGATCGCCTGGATGGTGATCCCGCTGATTCTGGCGATGGGCGTGTTCGTCTGGGGGGCCGAGGTCTACTTCCGCCTGAGCCGGCCGCCGGATGACACGTTGAACGTCAACGTCGTCGGCAAGCGCTGGATGTGGAAGCTGCAGCACCCGTCGGGGCGGCGCGAGATCAACGAGCTGCACGTGCCGGTCGGCACGCCGGTGCGCTTGAACATGACCTCGGAGGACGTGATCCACAGCTTCTTCGTCCCCGCATTCCGCATCAAGGCCGACGTCCTGCCGGGACGCTACACCACTCTCTGGTTCGAGGCGACGCGCACCGGGCGCTATCACCTGTTCTGCGCCGAGTACTGCGGCACGCAGCACTCCGGGATGACCGGCTGGGTCGAGGTGATGGAGCCGAACGCCTTCCAGGCCTGGCTGTCGGGCGCCGGCAGCGAGGTGTCGATGGCGGCGGCGGGGGAGCGGCGCTTCAACGATTTGGGGTGCGCCACCTGCCACAGCGGCACGTCGGGGGCGCGCGGCCCCAATCTCGACAAGCTCTACGGCAGCGAGGTCAAGCTCGAAGGAGGCAAGACCGCGACGGCCGATGAAGCCTACCTGCGCGAGTCGATCCTCTTCCCGGCGGCGCGCGTCACCGCCGGTTACCAACCGGTCATGCCGACGTTCCGGGGCCTGGTGAACGAAGAGGGGATTCTCGAGCTGATCGAGTATCTCAAGGCGCGTGCCGCGGCCCAGGAGACGGCGCCGACCGGGACGCCGGCGGTCCCGACCCCGCCCGTGCCGTCGGCGAAGAAAGCGACAGTGGGGTCGTTGCCATGAGCGAGCGCCGGCCGGGGACCAACTACCTGAACGTCAGCTACGGCATCCGCTCGTGGCTGTTCACGGTGGACCACAAGCGGATCGCGCTGCTGTATCTCGGCTCCGTGACGCTGATGTTCCTGCTGGGAACGGTCTTCGCGGGGCTGGTGCGACTGGAGCTGCTGACGCCGGCGGGGGATCTCTTCTCGGCGGACAGCTACAACAAGATCTTCACGATGCACGGCATCGTCATGGTCTTCTTCTTCCTGATCCCGGGAATCCCGGCGGTGCTGGGGAATTTCCTGATCCCGATGATGGTGGGAGCGCGCGATCTCGCCTTCCCGCGGTTGAACCTGCTCTCCTGGTATCTGTATACGATCGGCGCACTGTTCACGCTGTTCAACATCGTCATCGGCGGCGTGGACACGGGGTGGACCTTCTACACCCCCTACAGCTCCGCCTGGACGACGACCAACATCGTGCCGGTGGCGCTCGGCATCTTCATCACAGGCTTCTCGTCGATTCTGACGGGGCTCAACTTCATCGTCACCATCCACACGATGCGGGCGCCGGGGCTGACCTGGTTCCGCCTGCCGCTGTTCGTCTGGGCGCACTACGCCATGAGCATCGTGGTCATCCTGGGGACGCCGGTCATCGCCATCACCATCGTCCTGCTGGCGCTGGAGCGGGTCTTCAAGCTCGGCTTCTTCGACCCGGCGCTGGGCGGCGACCCGGTGCTGTTCCAGCACTTCTTCTGGTTCTACAGCCACCCGGCGGTCTACATCATGATCCTGCCGGCGATGGGAGTGATCAGCGAGATCATCGCCTGCTTCTCGCGCAAGCGCGTGTTCGGCTACTCGTTCGTGGCCGCCTCCAGCCTGGCGATCGCCCTGCTGGGCTTCCTGGTGTGGGGCCACCACATGTTCGTGTCGGGGCAGTCGGTGTTCGCCGGGCTTGTCTTCTCGGTCCTCAGCTTCATGGTGGCGATCCCGTCGGCGGTGAAGGTGTTCAACTGGACGGCGACGCTTTACAAGGGATCTATCTCGTTCGACACGCCGATGCTCTACGTCTTCGGCTTTCTGGGGTTGTTCACCATCGGCGGGCTGACGGGGTTGATGCTCGCCTGCCTCGGCATCGACGTCCACGTGCACGACACCTACTTCATCGTGGCGCACTTCCACTACATCATGGTGGGCGGCACGGTGATGGCGTACCTGGGTGGGCTGCACTTCTGGTGGCCCAAGATCACCGGCCGCATGTACCCGGAGTGGTGGGGGCGCCTGTCGGCGTTGATCGTCTTCGTCGGCTTCAATCTGACGTTTCTGCCGCAGTTCATCGTCGGCTACCTCGGGATGCCGCGCCGCTATCACGCCTATCCCGACGAGTTCCAGGTCTTCAACGTCATGTCGAGCGCCGGCGCGTCGATCCTCGGGGTTGGCTACCTCATTCCGCTGTTCTATTTCGCATGGTCGATGCGCTATGGGAAGAAGGCACCCGACAATCCGTTCCAGGCGACGGGACTGGAGTGGACCACGCCGTCGCCGCCGCCGACCGAGAACTTCCCGGTGACGCCGGTGGTGACGGAAGAGGCCTACGCCTACGAGAAGATGCCGATCCCGGCGGGAGGGGCGCGTGCCGTCTGACGCCGCCGCCCACGCGGTGCACGCCCATCACTTCGAGGATGCGGCGCAGCAGCGCCACGCCGTCACGCTGGGGATGTGGACCTTCCTGGTGACGGAGATCCTGTTCTTCGGCGGATTGTTCCTGGCCTATTCGATCTACCGCTGGAGCTTCCCGGCGGCGTTCGCGGCGGCCAGCCATCATCTGGACATCGTGCTGGGGACGGTGAACACGGCGGTTCTGATCTGCAGCTCCCTGACGATGGCGATGGCGGTGCACTCGGCGCAGATGGGCGGCCGCAAGAGCTTGATCGCCTACCTGGTCCTGACCATCATTCTCGGTACGGCCTTTCTCGGGATCAAGGCGGTCGAGTACGCCCACAAGTTCGAGGAACACCTGGTGCCCGGAGCGACGTTCCGCCTGCCGCCGGAGCCGAAGGGCGCGGGCCACGTCGTCGACCACGATCAGGCGGTCGCCGCCGGCGTCCCGAGCATGGAATACCCGGAGCCGGAGGAGCTGGCGCGCCACGCCCAGATCTACTTCTCGCTCTATTTCGCCATGACCGGCATGCACGCGCTGCACATGGTGATCGGGCTGGGGCTGCTGGGGTGGCTGGTGCTGGGAGCGCGGCGCGGGCGCTTCGCGCCCGGGCTCGATGCGCCGGTGGAGATCGTGGGGCTCTACTGGCACTTCGTCGATATCGTCTGGATCTTCCTGTTCCCGCTGCTGTATCTCATTGGGAGACACAAATGAAGGGCAGCGCGGCGGGAAAAGAGGCGGGAGGGGAGATGTCGGGCCATGTCGTGCCGGTGAAGGTCTACCTGGCGGTCTTCACCACGCTGATGGTGCTCACCGCCTCCACCGTGGCCGCCGCCTTCATCGATCTGGGACCCTTCAACCTGCCGGTGGCGATCGCCATCGCCACCATCAAGGCGACGCTCGTCATCCTCTACTTCATGCACGTCCGCTGGAACACGCGCCTCATCGGATTGGCCCTGGCGCTGGCCGTGGCCTGGCTGTTCCACCTGATCGTGGGCACCTTCGGCGACTACCTCAGCCGCGGCCTGATCCCCTTCCCCGGCAAGTAAATCCTCGGAATTCTTGGAACCAGGTCCCGCCTCCAACCAATGGTGATAGCGAAACGCGCTTTTTCGAAGAAAGGGCTCGAGAGGAATCTGGCCAGTTCTTCCGGGGCCCGTCCAGCTGTCAACAGGTTTGCTCAATTCACTGGAGGAGGACTTCATGCGCACGA
>DASTZC010000019.1 GCA_035764505.1 Candidatus Polarisedimenticolia bacterium | reverse complement strand
ACACCGATCTGAACTGGGACGTTTTCGTGACACCTGGCATACCCATTGTCATGACCGACGTGCCTCCGGGCGTCAGAGACGCACGTTTTCAGGCGATGGCGTCGACCCTCATCTATGGCAAGCGGGACGCCGTCCTGGTCGATGCCTTCATGACAGTCAAACAGGCCAATGGTCTGGCCGATTGGGTCGCCGCAAAGGGCAAAGAACCTGACGACCATCTACCTGACGCATGGTCATGGGGACCATTGGTTCGGAGTAGGCACTCTTCTCGAGCGCTTCCCAGGTGCGAAAGCGGTCGCAACGCCGGGCACGGTGAAGGTGATGCGCCTCAACGTCTCTCCGGAGATCCTGAAGCTGTGGCAGGCGGGTTTTCCAGGCCAGATTCCGGACAGGCTGGTCATCGCGGAGGAGCTCGACGGAAATGTCCTCGATCTCGAAGGGCATGAGCTGGTGGTCGTCGAGCTGGGTCACACCGACACGGACCTTACGACGTGCCTGCATGTGCCTTCGATCGGGCTGGTAGTCGCCGGCGATGCCGCCTACAACGACGTCCACCTCTACCTCGTCGAGTCCAACCCGCAGACACGGCGGGAGTGGATCGCCGCCCTCGACAAGATCGAGTCGCTCAGCCCGCGCGCAGTCGTCGCATCGCACAAGCGACCCGAGAACGACGATAGTCCCCGAATCATCGAAGAGACCCGTCAGTACATTCGCGATTTCGACCGGCTGGCGGAAACGACCAAGACGGCCCAAGAGCTCTACGACAGGATGCTGGAGATCTATCCGGACCGCGTCAATCCCGGGTGGGCGCTCTGGAGCTCGGCACGCGCGGTCAAGCGATAGATCCGCATTCTCAGCGCCGACTTGTCCGGTAATATGGCGTCCCTGGCCCCTGGATAGGCGAGACTTCATGTTGAGGAGGAACGCCACCCACGGCTCATTCCTTCAGGGCTGCGGAGAGAAGCGCCGTGTCGGTGAAGGCGCGCAGCCGGCGCAGATACCCGCCGCTGACCGTCCATACGTGGACGAACGGTACATCTACCGGCACGGCGGACTTCCGAGTCTTGCCCACGATGCGGCCGAGGGCGACCACTTGCGAGCCGGCCGTGATGAATTCCTCGGCGTCGAAGTGAACATCGAATGCGCCGTAGAAGCTCGTCAGGAAGCGCTCGAGCACGTCCTCGAGCCCTTCGAAATGACCGGCGCCGACCGGCATCCCCTTCTGAATGTCATAGATGACGTGCGGCGCCTGGATCCCCCGCAGCGCCTCGCGGTGGCCTGGGGCCGTCGACTCGTAGAACGCGCGGACACGCTTTTCGTTCTCCTCCATCCTTAGGTCCTCCCGATCCCGTGTTTGCCAGAGACCCCCGAACCGAGCGCCGGCCTGCTACGGCTGCCGCCTGCATAACAAACGACCAGTTTTGGGGCGACCGCTATGGCATCGCGTCACCCGGTGAAATCCATCTGGGACTCGTTTCGCGGCCATGGCTTCGGTCTCCTTGTTGAGGAATGTGAGAGCCTCGCCCCGTCGGAAGCTGGAGGCAGGTCTCGTTCTCTACTCTGCTTTTAGGAAGTACCCTCGAACCTTCGCCGCGATCTGGCGATCTGTCATCTTGTCGACTGTTTCCAGGGCCACGATTCGCCCATGGAGCTCGTTCCTCTCGAGGCGTTTCCTCAATTCGCCCTTTGCCTCACCCGGTCCAAAGATCAGAATCGATTCCGCGTCGCGGATGGCCGCTACGACCTCATCGTAGTAGCCTTGCAGATGATTCGTGAACTCCCTCTCGCGGCTATCGTCCGCTTGAACCTTCTGCGATTCATAGGGGACTGTCGAGCGTTTACCTGCGAACCGTCCCGGCTGCTTTTCGACATTCGATTCGATCTCCTTGGTTTCTTCCCCTTTGTCCGAGACCACCACAATCACGGCCTTCCGATGGTCAATCCACAACCCTACGATTCTCTTCATGGAAGTTTCCTTTCCCCTTTCGGTCCGCTTCCCTGACAACTTAACTGCTTGGAAGTCCTTATCCTACCCTTCGACTTAGTATACCCGTGGGTATGCTATCCACCGGTCGCCGCCCGTTGACAGCGCTCGTCCGCCAGGGTGGAGGGATGAGGTAACGCCGTCGTACTCTAGACTGCCCAAGAAGACCCTACCTGGCATAAGATTGCGTGACGGAGCCGAGGGGGCAGCGCTTGACCGTCCCATGCGTGACACCGGGCAAAACCTGCAATCGACGTCGGCGGCCGGCGCAAACGGGTCGCGCGAGGCGCGGCTGAGCCGGGCGGGCCGTCCGGTCGACCCGGATTGGCGCATGCTCGATGCGAACCAGCGCGACGCGTTCAGCTACTTCCTGCACGAGACCAACCCTACCAACGGATTAGTGCTCGACAAGACATGCGCCAACTGGCCCGCGAGCATCGCAGCGGTGGGGTTGGGGCTCACCGCCTACCCTGTCGGCGTGGAGCGCGGGCTCGTCACGCGCGCCGAGGCCGCGGAACGCACGCTAAAGACGCTGCGGTTTTTCTGGGGGAGCCGGCAGGGACCGGAGCCCGACGCGACAGGGTACAAGGGGTTCTACTATCACTTTCTCGACATGCAGACCGGCGCGCGCGCCTGGCAGTGCGAGTTGTCAACGATCGACTCCGCCCTGTTGATGGGCGGCATCCTGACGGCCGCCGCCTACTTCGACGGGAATTCGCCGGCCGAGCGCGAGATCCGCGACCTCGCCGATCGATTGTATGCGCGCGTCGATTGGCGATGGGCCCTCAACGGCGGAGCCACGGTGACCCACGGATGGAAGCCGGAGAGCGGATTCCTGCCGTATCGGTGGGAAGGGTATGACGAGGCGCTGCTGCTGTACGTGCTCGGACTCGCATCGCGTACCCACCCTCTCTCCCCAGAGAGCTATCGGGCGTGGGCGTCGACCTATGAATGGAAGACCATCTACGATACGCAGTTCCTCTATGCGGGACCGCTCTTCACGCACCAGCTTTCTCATGTGTGGATCGACTTCCGCGGCATCCAGGACGCTTTCATGCGGGAACACGGGATCGACTATTTCGAGAACAGCCGGCGTGCAACCCTGGTGCACCAGCAGTACGCCATCCGCAATCCCGGCGGCTTCGCACACTATGGTGAATTCTGCTGGGGCCTCACCGCGAGCGACGGACCGGGGGAGGTCAAGCTCACGATCGACGGGGTCGAGCGGCAGTTCTTCGACTATCTCGCGCGCAGCGTGCCGGATGGCCCCGACGACGGCACGATCGCTCCCTGGGCCGTGGTCGCCTCGCTCCCGTTCGCGCCGGAGATCGTCCTGCCGACGGTCACGGACTTCATGCGCTGGAAGGTCGGAGGCGTCCACAAGTACGGCTTCAAGGCAACGTTCAATCCGACCTTCCCCGTCCGCGGCTTTCGGGATGGTTGGGTATCGCCGTGGCACTTCGGCATCAACGAAGGTCCGATCGTGGTCATGATCGAGAACCACCGAACGGGGCTCGTGTGGCGATTGATGCGGGAATGTCCCCCTATCGTCGATGGCCTTCGGGCCGCCGGATTCACCGGGGGTTGGCTGTCCAGCGACTGACGGCGCGCATGGAGCCGATCGGCAGGGCGACATCAAGGATCGTGTCGGCGGCGGGAGCTGGCCGCAGTCGACCTCATTAGGGATGGTCTCTTGGCGGAAATGATTCCTGAATTCCTGCCTGACGGAGCGTCGCAGGGCGAACGCCGTGTCTTTGCCGCACTGCAGTCCCTGCCCGACGATGTGGTCGTCTACTACGAGCCGGTGATCCGCCGCCGCTTTCCAGACTTCATCGTCATCGCTCCCACGATCGGTGTCATCGTGATCGAAGTAAAGGGGATCCCGCTGAAAGCGATCACGAATGTCGACACGCATCACATCGCATACACGCAGGGAGGCAGCCGGCAGGATCAGCCCCACCCGTCCCGTCAGGCACTCGCCTACATGCGCGACCTCATGAACACCTGTCAAACGCATCCCTCTGCGGCCGAACTGAAGCGTGACCGCCATTTTTCGTTCGCATTCGGCCATCTCGCCATCATGACGTCCATGCGCCGCGCGGATCTCGATGCCAGTGTGTGGGCGCAGCTGTTCCCGGGAGGTGAGACGCTCTGCGCCGACGAGTTCGATGCAGTTGCCGGTGATCCACCCGCGCTGATGGCTGCGCTCAAGGGCGCCGTGCCGCCGCATATCCCCGTCGTCCCGATCCCGCCGAAGCGTATGCGCGCAATCCGCTCGGTCGTCAGCCCCGCAAGCCGCGTCGAAACTGGTTCCCTGTTCGGCGACAAACCACCGAAGCTCTCAGTCGACGTGCTTGACCTCGAGCAGGAAAGAGTGGCCCGCCAGCTCGGTTCGGGCCACCGCATCATTTATGGCGTGCCCGGCTCGGGCAAAACGATCGTTCTCATCGCGGCAGCAAGACTTCTGGCCGAATCGAACAGGTCCGTACTCATGCTCTGCTTCAACCGTACACTGCAACACTATCTCGCGATGACCTTGAAACGTCACGCAAACATCGCGGTTCACACCTTCGGTGTCTGGGGCCGCATGCAGGGTGCCCCCGCTGAGCTCAACGACATGGACGCTTTCGGCCGGGGTTTGCTCTCCATCGTCGAATCCGGCCGCGGCGACTCAGGAAAATACGACGCTGTGCTGATCGACGAAGGCCAGGATTTCCCCGCCTCTTGGTTCCAGAGCGCCGTGCTCGCGCTCAAGGAGCCGGCGGACGGTACCCTGATCATCGCCTACGATGTCAGCCAGAACCTCTATCGCTCCAAACTGCCTAACTGGAGCAAGGTCGGCGTAAAGGCGCAGGGGCGCACGAAACGGCTCACGCTCAACTACCGCAACACTCGCGAGATCGTTTCAGCTGCATGGAGTTTCGGGGTGGCGGAATCTGCGGGCGACGATGACCTGCCCCACGCTATCGCCCTCCGTCGCGAGAACTGCGCGCGGTTGGGCGCGTGGCCTGTCATCATCCAGGCCGCCAATCAGGATGCGCAGATCAGTCGTTGCGTGGAGATCGTCAGCGATCTCCTGAATGGCGCAGATCACCTTGCCGCCCAGGAAATCATGGTGCTCTGCGTGAAGAACTCTTTACGCGATCGGATCGCCGCCGAGCTCGACAGGTGCAGCCTGACTGTTAACGTCAGGACCATTCATGACGCGCGGGGCCTTCAGGCCAAGGCGGTGATCCTCGTTGCGGCGGAGGATTTGCAGGGTGATGACGGCCGGGCGTTGATGTACGTCGCGCTGACGCGTCCGACCGACCAACTGTTCGTGCTGTGGAGCCACGACACGCCCTTCGTCAAGGAACTGATGCGGAACCTCGAAGCGGCGCGCTCTTCCGCCTGAAGAAGCCCCATGGAGTTTGCGGGAATGCCGCGAGGTACTCCTGTGCAGGTCGACCGGTTCGGCAGCAGGTTTCGCTGCGCCGGATACCTCTAGAAATCTGCGCCACGAGTGGAAGGCATGCAACGATACGCCGCGAGCGGCGGCGACTATCAGCAACGCGTAGAAGAGTCCGAAGACCACGTGCAGCGTTTGCAAGAGGCCGTAGACGATTGCCACGGAAAATCCAAACAATGCCTGACGTCCTGGCTTGAGAGGTGTGGTGGCCGAGTCGGGAATCATGTAGAGCGTGAAGATGATGAACGCGGCGCTGGTCAGCGGAACGAAAAAAGGTGTGCCGCCGACTATGGCGCGAGCGACCCCCTGCAGGATGAAGCCGCCGACCCACCCGGCCACCAGAGGCAGACGCCCGGTGAACAATGCATGGATAATGATGCCTGAGACGAGGACGATCATGGGAATCCCGAGATCCCAGAGGCCGGTGACGTTCTCGGTGAAGTGGTAGGGTGGCGCGAAGGAGACCTCGGGAGGCAGGACGAGCGTTGCCCCGACACCCAGGTTCGACGGATTGAAGATGTGACCGTTGCCCACGGGGGCGCGGAAAATGAGCTTCGAGCTGATGGAAAGAACCACCGCGAAGACCACCGGCCAAAGCCGCTCGTTGGAATAGAGCAGCATGCCACAGGCAAATCCCGGTATCAGGCACGCCGGAAGAAAGTTGAGGAAGTCTAGGCTCCCCGTGAATCGCAGCGCACGGCGCGCGCATCGATCCATTCCAGCAGCATGGATGAGGCAACGGCGGCGCTAATCGACGGCGAAGGCACCGCCGTCCGGAGCCCGGCGGCTCGGCTATCTCGAGCAGCGCGAATGGTCCGGGATGGAGGCCGTCGTTCTCGAAGCCGAGGCACGCGTCGCCGAGACGCGGGCGTGCGCGGAGGATCCTTCGATCGCGACGGATGCGGATATGCTGCAGAAGCGGCTCGCCGAGCTCGCGGATCACCGGGCCCAGGTCGATCGGCTCTACGCCCGATGGGCCGCCCTCGATGAGAAACATAAGTAACGCACCGGCATGAAGAGCGGATAACCACCCATGATCTCGTTCGCCAACATCAGCAAGCAGTACGGGAAGCAGGCCCTCTTCATCGAGGCATCCTTTCAGCTGAACTCCGGCGAGAAGGTCGGCCTCGTCGGCCCGAACGGCGCCGGCAAGACCACGATTTTCCGAATGATTGTGGGGGAGGAGACACCCGACGACGGCGAGGTGTCGGTGCCGAAGAAAGTGACCATCGGATACTTCCGCCAGGACGTGGAAGAGATGTCGGGTCGCACGGTGCTGGACGAGGCGATCGCCGGCAGCGGCCGAATCGGCGATCTTCACCACGAGCTCGAGTCGCTCCAGCACGCCATGGCAGACCCGGTTCGAAGCGGCGAGATGGACGCCATCCTGGCCCGATTCGGCGAGGTGCAGGAGGAGTACGACCACCTGGGAGGCTACGCGCTTGAAAGCCAGGCGCGCGAGGTGCTGCACGGACTGGGGTTCGACGACGAGCGGATCGACGGCGATGTCGGTGCGCTGTCAGGCGGCTGGAAGATGCGCGTGGCGATGGCCCGCGTGTTGCTCGGCCGGCCCGAAGTGCTCCTGATGGATGAACCGACCAATCACCTCGACATCGAGTCGATCATCTGGCTCGAAACGTTTCTGAAAGGATTTCCGGGCGCCCTGCTGATGACCTCGCACGATCGCGAGTTCCTGAACCGCATCGTCTCGAAGATCGCGGAGATCGACAGCGGTGAGATGACGGTCTACTCCGGCAACTACGATTTCTACGAACGCCAGCGCGCGCTGCGCGAGGCGAACCGCGAGGCGGCCTATGGACGACAACAGGCCATGCTCGCCAAGGAACAGCGGTTCATCGACCGCTTCAGGACGCACGCCGCCAAGGCGGCGCAGGTGCAGAGCCGCATCAAGGCCATCGACAAGATCGAGAAGGTCACGCTGCCGAAGCAACGCACCATCGTGAAATTCGCTTTCCGCGAGCCGCCCCGATCGGGCGACCAGGTGGCGGTGATCGAGAACCTCCACAAGGCTTATGGCCGCCGCGTCCTCTACGAGGATATGAGCCTGACGATCCGGCGCGGGGAACGCTGGGCGGTGATGGGCAGAAACGGCGCCGGCAAGACGACGCTGCTCAAGATGATCGCAGGCGTGCTGCAGCCGGATTCGGGCAGGGTCCGGCTCGGCGCCAGTCTCAAGATGGGCTATTTCGCTCAGCAGTCGCTCAGCGTGCTGGACCCGGATCTCACCGTCATCGAGCAACTGCAGGCCGACTTCCCGCGCGAGGGCGGCGGCGCGCTCCGGTCTCTGGCCGGCGCGTTCCAGTTCTGCGGCGACGATGTGGACAAGAAGATTCGGGTGCTGTCGGGAGGCGAGAAGTCACGCCTCGCGATGGCGCGCATGCTCTTCGACCCGCCGAATTTTCTCGTCCTCGACGAGCCCACGAATCACCTCGACCTTGCCACGAAGGAGATGCTGGTGGATTCGCTCAAATCCTTCGAGGGCACGATGATCTTCGTCTCACACGATCGCATGTTCCTCCGCGGTCTCGGCACGCGCGTTCTGGAATTGGGTGGAGAGAGCGGCACCGAAGCCCAGCCGCAGGTGTATCCCGGAACCTACGTGGAGTATGTCGAGCGGGCGGGACACGAGGCGCCGGGGACGCACCTGTAGAGCACCTGCTCTCCGCTGTGCGATTCGCTAGGCGCCCGATCCTGGTCTGCGCGCCCTCCGGAGCGCCTTTCGTCCGGCCTGGGCGACGATTCTCCCGATCAAGGCGTCCTGCCCGATCAGATCTTCTTTCCGTGCCTTCGGGAGCCGTTTGATGCGGGCTTCGACGCGGAGCGCAAGACCCCGTCTCCCGACCGCCTTGTTGAGCACGAGCCGTAGCGGCCCCTTGCCGCGAAGATACTTTGCGCCTTTGCCCGCACCCTGCTCATGCTCTGCAAGCCGGCGAGAGACGTCCGTCGCGATGCCGGTGTAAAGGGCCCCATCTCGGCACCGCACCAGATAGACATGCCACCGAGGCATCGACAAGACTAACCCCTCGCGCCGGCCGGGGGCGCCGCGGTTCATCCGATGCGATGCTCGACCACCGCCGTGCTGTAGCCCCGCCCCTCGACATTTAGATAGAGCTGTCGTTCGGTGATCGAGACCGACACTTCGGCGCGTCTCGGCAACACCGCCGCGACCGCGTCGATGAAGCCTCGCCCGAACTCGTAGACCGGGATCT
Source organism: Candidatus Polarisedimenticolia bacterium (assembly GCA_035764505.1). Lineage (NCBI taxonomy): Bacteria > Pseudomonadati > Acidobacteriota > Candidatus Polarisedimenticolia > Candidatus Polarisedimenticolia bacterium. The sequence goes on along the minus strand of DASTZC010000019.1, from coordinate 29,966 downwards.
CCGCGGCTCGGTGGATCTTCCTGCCATTCAGCTCCGCCAGCAGTTGCGAGGTCGCCCGATGGGTGTAGACGGCCGCTCGCCCCGCGAGCTTGCTGCCGCGGTGAAGTCGTTGCGGATCGGGACTGCCGACTTCGATCCACGCCGTGACGCGGCCGGTCAGGTCCCGTATCAGCACCGCCGGGAGTTTTCCAGCCGCGACTCCTTCCGTGAGCTCGATCCCCTCCGTGTACTCCATGCAATAGGCGAGGAAGCGCGTGACCATGTACTCGGCCGTCTCGGAGGGTTGCCGCGCCAGCCGCACCTCGAGCGTCTCGTAGACACCGCGATCGATGTCAGCCAGCTCGGTGCGCAGAGTGTAGAGGGTCGCGGTGAGCGCCATGAGCGGCACCAGCATACACGATGGTGCATTCTGCTCGTGACTAAGCTCTGCTGCGTTCTGGAGCTCCTCATCCCTTGCCGAATGAACGAATCGCAAATCGGATTGAAGCGACGGCTTCCGGAGGAAGGCCAGACTCCGCCTTTGCCAACGCGGATTCCAGGTGCGCGAGCTGTTCACCCGATGGTGCTATTTGACTGCGATTGTACTGGGAGCGCAGCTACAAGACTCAGTAGGTTCCGCCGGACGTGCGTCGGGCGAGACTCCGAGAAGAGCTGACGGGAAACCAGGTCGTCCACGGTGCGGCGTCTGTCCGGATCGAGAGAGCCGCTGTGGATGAGGTAATCCGAGAGGTGCTTCGAGCGATCCGCGCGCCAGGCGATGACCGCCCGCTTGGAGCGCCGATTCGTCGATCAGATGGTGCTGTTGCGCGAGCAGACCGAAGAGGATCTCTCGCTCAAGCGGACCAGGCATGTCCCTCCAACGCCTGCAGCGTGCGGCTTGCCGTCGGGCATTCTATGCGAATCACGGGGATGGATGGTGGAGGCGGCGGGAGTCGAACCCGCGTCCGGAAGAGTTCAGCCTAGGGCCTCTACACGCTTATCCGGTTCGTAAACGTCTCGCCGCTCTCCCGCCGATTCCGGAAAGTGTCGGGTGAGAAGCCAGCCTGTAAGTTTCGCCGATCAGCGCCAGGCATTCCGATCAGCTATCCCGACTTGGTCACGCCCTGACCGGATTCCCTCGGGAGGGGAACCCGCAGGACGGACTGCCTTAAGCAGCCAGCGCTAAGTTGTTGTTAGCGTTTGTGTTTGTCCACCGGTTTAACGAGGTTAGTGGGCCTCGGCGTGCTACCCCGGCGTCTGCAGTCCCGTCGAATCCGTTTCGCCCCCATTTTGGGTAAGTTTCGGCTCCTTCAAAAAATAGCACCTAGCTCCGAGGAGCGTCAAGGCTGGCCTGTGCTAGCGCCGGCCCAGGATGCGGCACCCCGGGCCCTACATATTAATAGGTTGCCCGGGGGCCTCCTGCCCCTGTCCTCGGAACGGCCACATGGATAGCAACCGTTAGATTGAGAAACTGTTTCGCATTCGAGCTTATTCCTCCACCGCGCGATAGATAGATTGTCGGCCGGTTTAAGGCGTGAATCGAACAGGGTCTGGAAGACTGGGAATCGCTGGGAAATCCGTGGCATCACATCACGTCCACGAGGTGTGGAAATAGCTGGATGCGGCTAGGATGGAGGCGTGTCACCATCACAGATCGCGTTCTGGGTACGGCTGACGGCGCGGCTGTCCGTCGTGCTCTACTCGCTGGCGCTCAGTAGTCTTGCATTGTCTGCCTATCGCGGACGTGAGCCACGAGCGCCGGTGAGAACCCTCCAGGCCTTCATCCTCTCGCACACGATCCACTTTGGATTCGTGGCTTGGCTGACAGTCGCCACGGCGGGCCGCAACATCGCGCAGCGTGGCGGCCCGCTCTTGACCTTCCTCGTCGGCGTGGTCTTCTATGTCGCGAGCTTCGCCATGCTGCTCGGCGCGCGGCAGCGTCGCCGATCAGCCTTGGCGGGTGCGACGGTCATCTGGCTCATGTTCGTGGCCACCTACGTCGGCCGGATTCCGAGAAACGCGGTCTACGCTCTGCCGGTCGCAGCCACAACGATTTCACTGGGAGCCTACCTCTTCGGCCCGAGGCGTAGAGATCCCTTCTCGGCGCCGAAACCTACCTAATAGCTCGCGGTGGCCGACCTCGTGAGGGTGAATTCCCGAGTCCGAAATCTCTTTACTCCCGAGCTCGGGCGGTCACTCATTCGGTCGCTGCGACCAACGGTAAGTGGGATTCACCGATTTCACAGGAGGAACGCCATATGGCCAAGCGATGTAGGTTCAAACTGCGGAATGCCTTGATTGTCCTGCTGGGACTGTTGGGGTCAGGGACCTGCCTGGCGCAGGCGCAGTCCACTCCATCGACGAAATGGCGGGGGGGACTGCTCTTGTTCTACGGGCAGAAGGCACTTGGGAACGATTGGGAACCGGTCGAATTCCAGGACGCCGTAGGCTCCCAGATCACCGCGGGGCCCGTTCGGTGGCCGATCGCGCTCGCTTTCGACCACCTGCGCTCCGGTGAAGACTCATCGCAAGACGGCGAGCGATTCAAGGGAAGGACCGAGGAATGGGCTGTGGGTATTCGCAAAGTGTGGGAGTCCGGAACCCGACGAACCTTTGTGGGTGGGGGGGCTGATTTCCTGGTTGCCAAGCTCACGCTGCCCGAGACGGGAAGCTCCGACAGCGATTCCTCATTCGGTCCCTGGCTGGGAGGTGGCGTCTTCTGGCGCGTGGGCAATTATTTCAGCCTGGGCTTCTTTGGGCGCTATTCCTATGGAAGCGTCACGGTTTTCGACGAAAGCCGGCAGGCGGGGGGGCCGCAAGCCGGATTCCTGATCGATTGGGGCTGGCCTGGCCCGCCTTGAGCGTCGTGAATCCGAATGCGCGCCGCATCGAGAGCTAGCTCGCGTCGATCCCCTTCAGGATCTGCTCGGGCCTGGCACGTGCGGCATAAGATGATGTGAGGAGCCGCCAGCGGACGTTGCCTGACGGATCGACATAGAACTCCGCGGGACGGGCGATGTCCGAGCCGTCCGGGCCGGCACCGGCGTCGAGAAGGTCGTAACGCCGTATCACTTCCGCCTTTTTATCGCAGAGGAATGTGAAGGTGTAGCCTGCTTTGGCGCGGAGCTCGCGGATCACCTCGGGCGGATCCGAGCTGATGGCGACCAGGCGTACGCCGCGGGCCTCGAATTCGGCGAGATTGGCTTGCAGGCTCCGCAACTCGGAGTTGCAGTACGGTCACCAGTGGCCGCGGAAGAACACCAGGACGACCCCGCCCGGACGGCCGGCACTGCCCGGAGCTGCTGCGAGCATCTCCGCAAGCGTCACCGAGCGCCCGTCCTGGTCGAGGAGCGTGAAGTCGGGCGCCGGCTGACCCGCGCGCGGCGCGCCCCCTGATGCCGGCAGCTTTCTCGTTCCGACAAGGGTGCCGTAGGCGAAGATCCCGCCCAACCCGACTCCCAACGCAAGAGCAATCGCCGTGAATACCTTGCCGCGATAGATGGCGGTGTCGCGGTAGGCCTTGCTGACAGATAGCGCCAGCAGCCCGATCCCGAGCGCGAACATCAGGAGTGTCGCCCACGGCACATCGCGCGTCACCGGGAAGTCGATGAAGACCAACAGGAAAAGAACGGGCGCAGCCACCACCAGCAGGAGGCCGAGCCAGAGAGCGCGCGGAATGCGCCGCTTCTTCGTCTCGGATTCCTTCATCGCCAATCCCCTCGCCGTATTGCCTTGGATGATTCGACTGCTCGCTCAGGAACCAGGCGATGTCCGATCATGCTGGCCCGGTAGGATCGTAAAGCTCCCGCGCGCGGCGTTCGCGACCATGGTTCCAAGAGGCGCTTAGACCACACTCTTCGGGTCCTGGGTGCGTTCGAGTGAGCTGCGATCCCATTCCGCCAAATCTGCTGCGGCGCTATACGTCGTTTCCAGGAATTCGAGCAGCATGTCATCCGGCGTTTCCGACTGCCGGACGGCGTCGTATGGAAGGATGAACTCCCGAAGATCCTTGCTGTAAAACGCCTCCCGAGGCTGCACGGGAGATGCCGCAAACCCGGCCGGCTCGGGATAGGCATAGGAATAGAACGCGGCATGGGGAATCGGACCGCCGCCGGGCCAGAACCCGCAACTGCTGACCTCCTCCGAGTAAGCCTCCTGCGTCACCGGGTCCGGAAGGTTCGGAATTCCGCCGGGATGCTTCGGGGCCCAACGTCCGGAGAACCGCGTTACGGCCAGATCGGGACCGCCCCAGAAAAAGTGCACAGGGCTGCATTTTCCGATGAACCGCCCACGAAACGCTTTGAAGACGCGGTCCGTCTGCACGAGGATGCGAAAGAAGCGGTTGGCGTACTCGCGGTCGTACGCTCGGTGAGTTTCGTCCTGATCGAAATGGATCGGGTCGGCAACCTCGTTGGGCTTCTGGTTGATTCTCACGTGCATATCGAGGTTGTCCATCTCCGCCATCAGGCGCTTGTAGAAGGTCGCGACCGACTGCGATTCGAGCGCAAGACCGCCGGTGAGGCCGTCGCTCGTCAGGACCGTGAGCTGATGGCCGATGAAATCGAAATCGATCTGGAACGTGCGGCTCCCGTGTGGAACGGGCGATGTGGTCAGGCCTCTGGCTGTCACGTAGAAAGTGCAGTGCCAGCCATGATTCATCCAGGGACTTTGCGCGAGGCGGATCTTCCCGACGATCTGGGTCCACATGTGTAACGTGGCGTAGGTGTCGCTCCAGGCCTCGAGTGGGAGAGGCGGCCATGCTGTGGACGAAGCGGTCATGAGCTCTCCTGTATACGGTTAGACCACCTTGAGCGCGATCTTTCCGCGCGTGTGGCCGGTTTGTATGAGCTCCTGGGCGCGGCGCGCTTCGGACAAGGGCAGAACGGTATCCACCACGGCTTTCAATTCCCCCGAGTCGACCAGCTTGGTGATGGCGTTCAAGGACTCGGCCTTCATTTCATTGACCATGAAAACAGCCCGCACGCCATGTTTCTCCGCTTCCTCCGGGGCTGGAGGCTGCGCGATGGAAACCAGGATGCCGCCTCGCTTCAGGGTCTTCCAGGAGCGCGACTGCGTTGCACCGCCCTGGGTATCAAAGACCACGTCCACATCCCGGACCACGTCCTCGAAACGAACCGACTCATAATCAATGGCTTCATCGGCGCCTAATTCCTTTAGGTAGCTTTGATTGCGCTTCGACGCCGTGCCGATGACACGGGCGCCCTTGGCATGCGCAAGCTGCACGGCGAATCCACCCACGCCGCCGGTGGCTCCGTGGATCAGAACCTTCTGGCCGGGACGCAATCCGCCCGCTTCGAACAAGGCCTTCCAGGCCGCCAAGCTCGCCGAAGCAATTGCAGCCGCATGGATATGGTCTACCGTCTTCGGCTTGGCGGCCACCAAGGTCTCCTTCACGGCGATATATTCGGCATAAGCGCCCAAGCTATACCCATAAACTTCATCGCCGGTCTTCCAGCGCGTGACGCCCTCGCCGAGGGCTTCGATCACTCCGGAGAAGTCGAACCCCAAGGTGATCGGCAAGCGCGCGTCCTTCCCGAAATACCCGTTGCGGAACTTCCAATCCGCGGGATTGACTGCGCTGGCATGGATTCGGATCAGGACCTCGCCCGCGTCGGCAACCGGACGTGGAGCGTCTTCGTACTGCAACACTTCCGGGCCGCCGAAGGCATGGATGCGCACGGCTTTCATTGTGGTCTTGGTATCATCTCGTTGGTTCATATTCTCTCCTTGATTGGGTGAGGTGGTCCACCGATCCAATGGGTCGAGTCCCGCCTCAGATCCCTTTCAGCGGTGCATGGAGCGTGCTTCCCGGCCACACGGGATTCCATTCAAGTCCTGCCTCGGATGCCTGTCAAGGCATTTCCCCGTGACAGATAAAGGAGCCAGTCTCATGGTGTCCCGAGCGGTTTGCGACCACGGGCCCATGCGGACACTGCCGCGCCGCTGCTAATATTGGGGCTTGGCGAGCGCGGGATCGTCCCGGCGCGCCCGGAAGCCATTGCTGCATGGCGCGCTGGCGTCTCGGATCGTTGGGTTTCGGCTGGCTGATAGGCGTGTCGGTGGCCGCCATCGTGGCTATCAACCTGGCCGGTTTTGGCGGGATTGCCCTGGCCCGGCGCGGAGCGCTCGAGGAGGCCGGTAGAGTCCTGACGCTCGAGACCGCCGCGCAGGCGCGCAGCCTGGAGAGCCGGCTCGCCTCCTCGCGGGCCGACCTGACCTACCTCACGGGTTCCCCCATCTTCTTCGGGCTCGAAACCGCGCTGCGCTCGGCCGACCCGACGCAGGCGCGCTGGCGGCGGCTGGAGGCGGAAGGCTCTCTGCTGCTGTTCCTGCGCGCCCATCCCGAGGTGGCGCGGGTGCAGGCGCATGCCCAGTCGGGCAGCGTCCTGATGGTGGCGGCGCGCCGCGGCGGCATCCCGGTGCTGTGGATGGCACCGGACGCCGAGGCGGGAAAGGTGGTGAAGCCGCGCGAGGTGGACGTCCCGCAGCAGCCGCTGACGGCCGATTTCGCGTTCCGCACGGGCGACCGCACGGTGAGCGGTACGGTGTCGCTGCAGGCGACGCTGGACCCGGCGCGACTGCTTTCGGAGGACGCGGGCGCGAGCGGGTCGACCCGCGATTGCCGGATCTCGGATGCGTCAGGAAAGATGCTGGCGCGTGAAGGCGGACCGGCGCCGGGCGCGGCGTCGACCACCGGCGACGATCTGGTGGCCCGCGCTCCGGTGCAGGCCGAAGCTTGGCAGCGCGATGGTGCGTGGGAGCTGACCTGTCGGCGTAGCCCGGCCGAGATCCTGGCGCGTGTCGAGCCGCTGGCGGGACGCTACCGGACGACGCTCCTGTTGAACGCTTTAGTGATGAGCCTGGCGCTTCTGCTGGGGATGTTCGCCATCCAGCAGACGCGACGCCGGGCGCGCCTGGAAGCGATCGCCGAAGAGGAGACGCGGGTGCGCGAGCTGGAGCGTCAGCTCTTCCATGCCGAGCGGCTCAGCACGGTGGGGCGGCTCGCTGCAGGGATCGCGCATGAGATCAATAATCCTCTGGAAGGAATGTCGAACTACCTGAGCCTGGCACGCGCCGACCTCGGGAAATCGGACGTCGCCTCCGCACACAAGCGACTGGACGGCGTAGCCGAGGGATTGAAGAGGGCCGAGGAGATCGTCCGCCGGGTCCTGGCGCATGCCGACCCATCGGTGGCCCCGCAGACGCCGGTGGAGCTGGGCGAAATTCTGCGGCAGTCGGCCGGCTTCGTGCGGGAGCGGCCGGAGTTCGGAGGCGTGAAGTTCGACCTCGACCTGCCGCAGGAACCCCTGGTCGTGAAGGGCAACGCCGCCATGCTGGGCCAGGTCTTCCTCAATTTACTGCTGAACGCCTGCGAGGCGCAGCCGGGCGGCGGGGAGGTGCGGGTGAAGGCGCGCGGCGGCGCGGCCGAGACGACGGTGGAAATCGCCGACCGCGGCCCCGGCGTGCCGTCTTCTTCGGCGGGGAAGATCTTCGAGCCTTTCTTCTCCACCAAGAACTCGTCGGGTCTGGGGCTGTCGATCTGTTACGCCATCGCTCGGCGGCACGACGCAGAGCTGAAGGTGGAGTCGCGCCCGGGGGGAGGGGCGCTGTTCAAGATGATCTTCAAGACGGGAGCCACGGCAAATGCCTGAGACTCAATCCTCGCGGGGGACGGTGCTGATCGTGGAGGACGAGGCCTACGTGCGCACCTCGCTCTCCGAGCTTCTGGAGTCGCGCGGATTCGAGGTGATGGCGGCGACCTCGGCGGCCGATGCACAGGACCGGTTGAGCCGCGGTCCAGTTGATGTCGTCCTGACCGATCTGAAGATGCCCGGCGTGGACGGGTTGGAGCTGGTGCGTCGCCTGCATACGGCCTTTCCCGATCTGCCGGTCCTTGTCCTCACGGGACACGGGACGATCTCCTCGGCCGTGGAGTGCATCAAGGCGGGGGCGACCGACTACATTCTCAAGCCGGCCGACCCCGACGCATTGGAGCTGGCGTTGGCGCGGGCGCTGGAGCGCCGGGCGCTGCAGCGCGAGGTGACCTACCTGCGCGCCCGGGGAAGCGGGCGCGGCGCCGAGGAGCGCGACCCACTGGGACAGTCGACACGCTGGCTGAAGGTCCTGGAGGCGGCGCGCGCGGCGGCGCCGACCGACTCGACGGTGCTGCTGACGGGAGAATCGGGCACCGGCAAGGAGCTGGTGGCGCGGCTGATTCACCGCCTGAGCGGGCGCGCGCTCAAGCCCTACGTGCGGGTGAACTGCGCCGCCGTACCCCTGGATCTCTGGGAGAGCGAGTTCTTCGGGCACCGGCGCGGGTCATACACCGGTGCGGTCGCCGACCGCGAGGGTTGGTTCCGCCTGGCTCACGGCGGCTCGCTGTTCATGGATGAGATCGGGGCGATGCCGGCACCGGCCCAGGCCAAGATCCTGCGGGTGCTCCAGGACGGCGAGTTCCACCGCATCGGCGAGGAGCAGCCGACGCGGGTCGACGTGCGAGTCATCGCGGCGACCAATGCCGATCTGGTGGAGGAGGTGCGTACCGGCAAGTTCCGCCAGGACCTTTTCTACCGGCTCAACGTGGTGCGGATCGAGCTGCCAGCCCTGCGCGAACGCACCGAGGACGTGCCGATCCTGGCGGCGGCATTCCTCCGGGAGATTGCGGCACGGCTCGGGCGCCAGGCTCCCGTCCTGACGGACCGGGCGCTGAATGAGCTGAAGAGCTACTCCTGGCCCGGGAACGTGCGCGAGCTGCGCAATGTCCTGGAGCGGACGTTGATACTGGACCCACGGGAGCGCATCGAGGCTCTCGAGCTGGCGCCGACGGCAGCGGCGGTCCCCGGTGAGCCGGCGGTCGAGGAGACCAATCTGCGTGCCGCGCTGGCGCGGCGCGAAAAGGAAGTCGTGATCGAGGCGCTGCGGCGGTCGGGGGGCGTTCGCAAGGAAGCGGCGCGCCTGCTGGGGATCGACCAGCGCAACCTGGGCTATTACCTGCACAAGCACGACGTCGACCCGGACCATCTTCCCGAATGAGAAGCGGCGAGACGCTGCCGCTGCATCGCGGCAATTTCAGGAGATCTTCTCCGACAGGCGCCCACCCGCGGCGATCTCTCCGGGTCGTGCCGGTCATCTCGATTCTGCTCCTGGTGGGCGGATGCACCGCTCCCGGCAATCCCGGCGCCGCCGCCAAGTCTCCACCACACCCGCTTCCCGCCCGGAAGATCACCTACACCGACATCACGAAGCCATCCGGCATTGGCTTCGTCCACAACACCGGCGCCTTCGGAAAAAAGTATCTTCCCGAGACGATGGGCTCGGGATTGGTTTTCTTCGATTACGACGGCGACGGCCGCGAGGATCTCTTCTTCGTCAATGGGGCCGACTGGCCGGGACACCATAAAGCGGCGGCGCGCTCGGCTTTGTATCGCAACAAGGGCGACGGCACCTTCGAAGATGTGACACTGGCGGCGGGGCTGAGCGCGGAGAGCTACGGGATTGGCGCCGCCGCGGCCGACTATGACGGCGACGGTCACGTCGACCTCTTCGTGAACGCACTCGGTGCCGATCATCTCTACCGCAATCTGGGAAATGGGAAGTTCGAGGACGCTACCGCGAAGGCCGGCGTCTCGGATCCGGCCTTCGGCTCCAGCGCCACCTGGCTCGACTATGACGGCGACGGCCGGCTCGACCTGTTCGTCTGCAACTACGTCCAGTGGAGCGAGAGCGGCGACATCTTCTGCACGCTCGACGGGGTGAACAAGTCGTACTGCACCCCCGAGTCGTATCGCGGCGCCTCCAACCGGCTGTTCCGCAACCGCGGCGACGGCACCTTCGAAGACGCGTCTCGGCGTGCCGGCATCTGGAACCCGTCCGGGAAATCACTCGGTGTGGCGGCGCTCGATTACGACGGCGACGGCTGGACCGATCTGGCCGTGGCCAACGACACGCAACCCAACTTCCTGTATCGCAACCGGCGCAATGGCACCTTCGAAGAGGTCGGCGTACAGGCGGGGATCGGCTTCGGCGAGGATGGCCGCGCGCGCGGCGCTATGGGAATCGATGCCGCCGACTACGACGGCTCGGGACGCGAGAGCCTTGTGATCGGGAACTTTTCCAACGAGATGGTGTCGCTCTACCGCAACCTGGGCAACGGTGTCTTCCTGGACGAGGCGCCGGCCGCCGGCGTCGGCACCCCCAGCCTGCTGACCCTCGCCTTCGGCTGCTTCTTCTTCGACTACGACCTCGACTCGCACCTCGACCTATTCGTGGCCAACGGCCACGTCGAGAGCGACATCGAGAGGATCCAGCCGACGGTGACCTATGCGCAGCCGCCACACCTGTTTCGCGGCGTGGGGAACGGGAAGTTCGAGGAAATGACCCGCTCGCTGGGCGAGTCGTTCGCCACCCCGCGTGTGGCGCGCGGAGCCGCTTACGCCGACATCGACGGCGACGGCGATCTCGACATCGCCGTCTCGGTCAACGGCGGACCGGCCATCCTGTGGCGCAACGACGGAGGCAGCGATCCTGGAATGGACTGGATTCGGATCAGGCTGAAGGCACCCGCGCCCAACGTCGACGCCATCGGCGCCAAGGTCGTCGTGCGCCGTGGCAATCTCACGCAGACGCGCTGGGTGCGCTCGGCAGCCTCCTATGCTTCGCAGAGCGAGACGATGCTGACTTTCGGCCTGGGCGCTCCGGGCGGCAATACTCCGATCGACGTCGAGGTGATCTGGCCCGGCGGCGCCGTCCAACGCTTCCCCAACCTCGCGCCCCGCAAGCTCCACCTGCTCGAAAAAGCCGTCGAATGAAAAGGCGGGACTGGTCCGACCTCAGGCCCGGATCAGTGCTCCGATAATCAGGAACCCCCATAGGAGCTTGCAGATGAGGAAGTCGTCCAGGGGAATCGCGTCACAAATCTCTTCCAGCGTCCGCGGCTCCTCGCAGTAGCGCAGAATCCCCCGCTCGCCGGGGAAAAGCCTGGCCATGTCAGCCAGACTGCTCGCCTCTTTGGTCGCCCGGTATTCGGTGTTCAATCCGCCCACGACCTCCTGCACCCTTGCCCAGGACTCGATCCGCCGCATGCCTTCCACGATCATTTCGAGACCATGGGATCGCAAGGTGATGTTCTCGGCACCCGGGGCGACTCCAGGTTCGAACTCACAGGTTCCGTCGGTCCACTGAAACACCCCGCACACGATGTCCGTGACCTGCTCGCGTATGGCAATGATGAGATCCTCCCGAGTGAGCTGGCCGCGCTCGACCAGCACCTCGCCCAGACGCCGCTGTGTGCGCAGCGCCACGTCGAGCCCCTTGAGGAGCTGGGGCAGCGGGACCCTGCTGCGCCGCAGAAGACTGCGAATGAGGCGATCGTCGCGGTCGGTGGACGCGGCGAAAACCAGCGAGCCGCCCTGCAAGTACAGGCTCTTTTGGATTCCCATGCGACGCAGCAGCAGTCTGCCGCTCGTGGCCTGCCGATGGATGTCGAAGAGAAGCTCGGGAATGGTCCGGGAATGAATTTCAATGGGGCGGGGGTCGCTCATGGCGGGATCCTCCTGCGCGATGGCTGGAATGGCAGCACCACTCCGCCGGCGCCGGGATCAAACGTGTACCCGGACTACCGGCAGCGAGGCTCCCCCGAGCTTGTTGAAATCTACGATTTGAGAACCTCTCCGTCAAGACCGGCAGGCAACGTGGTACACTCCGGCGCATCCCCCGGAGGTTTCCCTTGCTTCTGCCTGGCCGGCCGGGCTCACGGGCGGCGATCCTCTTCGCAACTGTCTTCACGCTTTCGACTCCCGCGGCCTCCTCGGCCGACCCAGGCACGGCCATCGTGATCGGCCCCGGACCCAGGACAATGTCGGGCGAGGAGAAGGCGCTGGTCGCCGACCCGGCCGCCGCGGCGCAGCACGGCATCATCCTGGTGGATGAAACCGTGCGGGATGAAGAGAGCGGCTCGACCGAGATCCTCCGGCACGTCCGGGCGAAGATTCTCGACGACGGAGCATTCTCCCTGGCCGACGTCGAAATCCCCTTCGCGCGCGACAACGGAGTTCTAAAGGAATGGTGGGGTTTCACCATCGCGCCGGACGGCACGGCGCTCGAGGTGAAGCAGGCGGATCTCGAGACGCAGGAAATCCCGGGATTTGACCGTGGGCGTGTCATCTTCCGGCGGATGAGGCTTCCCGGCGTTGTCCCGGGGTGCGTCATCGACTACGGCTTCCACTTCCAGCTGTCCGGGATCCATGCCTGGCCGCGAGTCGATCTCCAGCAGGAATACCCGGTCCTGCAATTCCGCTATCGCTGGGTCCCCACTCCGAGCGATGTCGCTGCGTTCAGGCTGTTCCACAACGAAGGACTGCGCATTCAGACCGTCAAGGACATGCACTCGGTCCTGGTGACCGCAAGCGGCCTCCCCCCGGCGCACGAAGAGCCGAACATGCCTCCGGTGCTGGAATCGCACGCTTCCGTACTCTTCTATTATCGGGAGAATGCCACGAGGCCGGCGAAGTACTGGGACCATGAAGCCGGTCGTCTGCTCCGGCGGGTCAAGGATTTCACGCCGAAGAAGGAAACTCTGAAGGTCATCGCCTCCCTGGACCTTCCCGCCCGGGTTGGGCTGGATGGGCTCCAGATGGCTGCCTATCATCGGGCGGCCGCGACCTACCGCAATACCACACCGTTCACCAGCGACGAGGCGGACCCGCTGCAAAGCGACGTCGGCAGAAGCTCGCGGACCGTCCTGGACCTGCTGGAGACGAAGGAAGCCCCCGCCTGGGAGCTGGACCTGCTCTACCTGGGCATCGCCAAGGCGCTGGGCGCCGAGGCTGGCCTGGTCCTGGCCACCGATCGCAGGGATCACTACTTCGATCCCCAGCTGCTCAGCATGAGACAGTTCACCTCCACCGTAGTCGCGGTGAAGGGGCCCGGGGAGCCTGACGACCACTTCGTCTTCGTCGATCTCGGCTCCGGCCTCCCTTTCGGACAGATTCCCTGGTGGCTCAGCGGCGGGAGCGCCTTCATGGTGTCGGAATCCGGCCATCGCACCATCATGATCCCGCCCTCCGAAGCGTCGAAGAACCTGCTGCAGACGAGGGGGACCGTCGGGTTCGATTTACCGCAGCGCGACCGGGACCCGAGGCGCATCATGAGCTGGAGCACTACCGGGATGGGCCAGGAGGCACTCTGGGAGCGCGAGCAGCTGCGGATGATGACCCCTCAGGAGCGCGGGACAGCGCTGGCAAAGATGTGTGGCTCCGAAGATCTCAACGTCCGCGGCAGCGTTGACCCGAATCTCCAGGACCTGTCGCAAGGGTTCTTCATCCAATGTGGTGGTTCGCAGCCCATTTCCACCGACGTGGAAGCGACGCCTACCACGACTCTCTACAGAATCCCACTCCGGGGTCCTTATCTGAGACAGGTGCCTCGCTTCACGGCGGCGGAGCGTTCGTTGCCGGTCGTCTTTCCGTACCGGCGGATCGAATCGCTGATTCTCGAGGTCCGCTCTCCTGAAGGATTCGTGCCGGCCGGCACCACGCCTCCGCAACAGTTCGAATCGCCCTTCGGAAGCTACGCCTTGTTCGTCAAATCCACCCCGGACGGGTATCACATCGAGCGGGTCTTTTCTCTCACCGCACTCGAGGTCCCGCCGGCGGAATATGCTGAGTTGAACGCCTTTTTCGACGCGGTCGCGGCCGCCGACGAAACCTTCTTGCTATCCTTCCTGCGGGCGAGCGGACCGTAGACGCGCACGGCGAACGCTGAATCCAGCTGCCGTTCCAGGCTACACTGCGCGCATCGCGGGGCTCGGGCCCCGATCCACCAAGAACACGAGGGAGCTGCCGAATGAAGACAGGATGGCGGTGGTCGATGATGGGAGTGCTCCTGGCGGTTCTGGCGACTCCGGCTCTGGCCGGTGGTAACGCCAACTTCATCCTGGGAACCCGCGGGCTGGACAAGGACTTCTGGGAGCCGGTGAACGGGCAATTCGCGACCGGAGTGACGGTCGACTTCGGCAAGCAGGCGTGGCCGATCCACCTCGAGACCGGAATTCAGGTTTCGATCGGCTACGAGGAGGACTTCCTGAACGCCGACATCGCCGGAGCGGTGTCCGAAATCAGCTTCGGGGTGAACAAGACCTGGGAGAAGGGAGTGATGCGCCCCTTCATCGGGGGCGGGCTGGCGGCCGTGGGGGCCAGCTACAGCATCGATGGCCCCGGTCCCACCATCGACGATGACGACGGCTCCGGGGGCATCTACTTCCACGGCGGCATCTACTGGCGCCTGAAATCGCGCTTCAACATCGGCATCGACGGCCGCTTTCTCGCCGGGACCGACGTCACCCTCTTCGGCGAGGAAGGAGACGCCGACTACGTTCAGCTCGGCATGATCCTCGGGTGGGGCTGGGGAGCCTCGCAAACGCCCTGAAGACGGGGGTTCCCCGATCCAGTCGCACCGATTGTCGCCGAATCCCCTTTCCCGGGATATAGTTACGCAAGCCTGAGTGCGCACCCCTCTCAGCATTCTGTGCTAGACTCCGGCAAGCCGCCGGACTCAAAAGCCGCGAGGTGCGTATGAGAGCCCTGCTGGTCAATCCCGCCTTCCCCGATTCGTACTGGAGCGGCCGCTACGCTCTCTCCTTCGCGAGGCGCCGCAGCATCCTTCCACCCCTTGGTCTGATCACCGTCGCCGCATTGCTGCCGAAGAGCTGGGAGCTGCGCCTTGTCGATCTGGACGCCCAGCCGCTGCACGACGAGGATCTGAAATGGGCCGATGTGGTCATGCTCACCGGGATGCTGGTGCAGCGCCCGTCGCTGCACGAGGTGCTCAAGCGCTGCCGCAAGCTGGGCGTGCGCACGGTGGTGGGCGGGCCCTACGCCACGGCCGTCCCGGACGAATTGCAGGACGCCGATCATGTGTTCGTCGGCGAAGGGGAGGAGATGGTGCCAACCCTGGCCGCTGACCTGGAGGCGGGCCGGGCGAAGCCACGGTACCAGGAGACGGGCAAGCCCGACATGATGAGCTCTCCCCTGCCGCGCTACGACCTGCTCAAGCCCGGCGCCTACCACCAGATGTCGCTGCAGTACTCGCGCGGGTGCCCGTTCAGCTGCGAGTTCTGCGACATTATCGTGATGTACGGGCGCAAGCCGCGGACCAAGAGTCCAGCGCAGGTGATCGCCGAGCTGGAGGCGATTCGCCAGACCGGTTTCGCCGGCGACGTCTTCTTCGTGGACGACAACTTCATCGGCAACAAGAAGCTGGTGAAGGAGCTGCTGCCCGAGGTCGCCGCCTGGCGGGATCGCACCCGGCCTCCTCTGGAGTTCTACACCGAGGCCTCGGTCAACCTGGCCGATGATCTGCCGTTGGTCGACATGATGACCCGGGCCGGCTTCACCGCCGTGTTCATGGGAATCGAAACTCCCTCCCCCGAAGCGCTCAAGGAGACGCACAAGCTCCAGAACCTGAGGCGCGACCTGGTGGAGCAGGTCCATTCGCTGCTGGACCGCGGACTGGACGTCTGGGCCGGCTTCATCCTGGGCTTCGACAACGACGGCCCCGACAGCTTCGACCAGATGATCCAGTTCATCCAGAACGCCGCCATCCCCTACGCCATGGTGGGCGTCCTGAGCGCGCTGCCGCACACGCCGCTGTACGAAAGGCTGGAAAAGGAAGGGAGGCTGCGGCCGGAACTGGTCGGGGATCAGTTCGGCCTGACCAATGTGGTGACGCGCATGCCGGTGGGGCAGATGCTCTCAGGCTATCGCCGCGTTCTCGAGACGGTCTATCACCCGGAGATCTACTTCCAGCGCTGCCGCGAGAACCTGATGCGCTGGAAGCCTGCCATCGGATCCGTGCGTCCGCTTGGGCGCCGGGATCTGCTGTCGGGGATTCGCGCTCTATGGGGACAGGGATTCACCGGGCGATACCGTGGTGCCTACTGGCGCTATATCCAGTGGGTCATGCGCAACTGCCCCGAGAAGCTCGGCCGCGCCGTTGCCCAGGCGGCCGCGGGGCATCACTACATCAGCTACACGCGCAACGTGGTGGTGCCGGCCCTCTCCCGCTTCACCCCGGACACCCAGGAGCACCAGCTGGCACTGCTGGCCAGCTGAGCGAGGCGCGCCTCCGCTCCCACCTCTGCGTCGGGCTGCATCATCAGGGGATGCCCAGGAATTCGCAGGCATTGCCGATCCCGTCGAAGTCGGCGTCGATCTGGAGGCCGCTTCGACCTCATACATCCTGCCCTGCGACCCACCCGTAGCGAACTGCACCAGATCGCCAGGCACCAGGTGCGACACATCTGTGGAGGTGGACAGCTTCCAGAGCTCGCCGCCGCTGCAGGCGGGTGAACCATAGGTCCGGGTGCACCGTCGAACACCGGAGTGGCGGAACTCTACGCCCGTGCCTCTACGATTCGGGAAAAAAGATTGGATTTCCGGTGAAACCATTGAGAACGGCATATTTGACGACGCCCGCCGCGCGCGCTAGTCTCTGCCGCATTACCCAGGACCTCGACGGAGACTCCATGACTCGAAGAGCACTTCCCGTGTCCCTCGTGACGGCTGGTGCGGTCTGCATCGCCATCCTGGCGGCCGCCGCCCCGGTCGCCTCTCGATTGTGGGCCAAGTCATCCACTACCGGTGATACGCCCTCGGCCACGGAGCTCGCCCACGATTTTCAGCGCGGCGTGGACACGCTCGCTTCGGACGCGATGGAGGGGAGAGGGCTGGAGACTCAAGGAATCCGCAAGGCGGCCGACTGGATCGAGGCCGAGCTGCGCAAGGGAGGCCTCAAGCCGGCCTTTGGAGATTCCTACCGCCAGCCCTTCAAGGTGAAGGTGGGCGTCAAGCTGGCGGGAAACAACCGGCTGGAGGGAATGGCGCGGGAGGCCTGGACGCCGCTCGGCTTCTCGAGCCCGGGCGCTTTCTCGGGCGAGCTGGCCTTCGTGGGTTACGGTATCGAGGCGCCATCCATCGGCTATCGCGAGATGGAGGGGATGGATCTCAAGGGGAAGGTCGTCCTCATGCTGCGCTACGAGCCGCAGGAGAAGGATGATGCTTCGCCCTTCGACGGCAAGAAGCCCAGCCGCTTTTCCGGAATGCGCTACAAGGTGCTGCAGGCACGCGAGCGCGGCGCCGCGGCCGTGATCTTCACCACGGGCCCTCTGCAGGACGAGGAGAAGGACAAGGTGCCCGCGCTTGCCAATGACGGGCCCGAAAGCCCGGCGGGCCTGCCGGTCCTGCAGGTCAGGACGTCGGTGGCACAGAACTGGCTGCGCGGGGCCGGAATCGACCTGGCGAAGTTCCAGAAGGACGTGGATAGCGATCTGACGCCCCGATCCCGGGAGAAGATCGGGGTCACCGTCAGCGGCGAGATCGGGTTGACGGCCGTCTATGCCGACGCCTGGAACCTGGGGGGAATGATGCCGGGGCGCGGCGCCCTGGCGGGCGAGACGGTGGTCGTTGGGGCGCACTACGACCATCTCGGCTACGGCGGGCAAGGATCGATGCGGCCCAACGAGCACGCCATCCACAACGGCGCCGACGACAACGCCTCCGGCACCGTCGCGGCAATCCAGATCGCGCGGCTGCTGCAAGGGGAGCTGAAGGAATCGCAGAGCCGTCGGGCGCTGATGGTGGTTCTCTTTTCCGGCGAGGAGGTTGGCCTTGCCGGATCCTCCCAATTCGTGCAGAAGCCCCCGATCAATCTCGCCGGGATCGCGGCGATGATCAACCTGGACATGGTGGGCCGTCTGAGGGACGGCGCGCTCGTGGCGCTCGGGGCAGAGACCGCTCCCGAGTGGCGCGCCATCCTGGAGGAAGCCTCGACCGAGGTCCCGGGGTTGAAGGTGAGCAGCAGCGGCGACGGCTACGGCCCATCCGACCAGACCAGCTTCTACGCGTCCGGGATCCCGGTGATCCATCTCTTCACCGGATCGCACCAGGAGTATCACACGCCCGAGGACGATCCCAAGACAACCAACTCCCAGGGAGCCGCGGTGGTGGAGCGCTTCGCAGCCGCGGTCCTGGAGCGTGTCATGGAGGCACCCGCCCGGCTGACCTATGTGCGCACCAGCGCGGGGCCGGCGATGGCCGGCGACAGCCGCGGGTATGGCGCCTACCTGGGGACGATCCCCGACTATCGGGCGATGGAATCGGCATCGGGCGGCGTCCTCCTGTCGGACGTCCGCAAGGGAGGCCCGGCGGACCTTGCGGGAATCCGCGGCAGCGACCGGATCGTCGAGATGGCCGGGACGCGCATCGAGAACCTCTACGACATGACGTACGCGCTGCAGGACCACAAGCCGGGAGAAACGGTCGATGTTGCCGTCATGCGTCAGGATCGCCGGCTCGTGCTGCATGCCACGCTCGGAGATCGCGCGACGCTCTCGAAGGAACCCCCCTCTCCTTCGCCGAGCGTCGCTTCGCAGCCAGCGACGCCGGGTGCGCCTTCCGCGGCGTCTCCCGCGAAGACCGATCCGGCCGCCGTCGGTGCAGCTCCGGCGCCGCCCGAGCGCAAGGGTGTCGATCCCTACTACAAGGAGCGCCCCGGAAAAGACTTCGCCATCGGCGCCGGCAAGCCGTTCAACAAGCCGATCGCCCGAGAGACCCACTTCAAGGAGATCCGCCAGCTCACCTTCGGCGGAGAGAACGCGGAAGGCTACTTCAGCCCCGACGGCAAGCGCCTGATCTTCCAGGCGACCGTCCCGGGCGCCGAATGCGATCAGGAATACCTCCTCGACCTGGCGACGGGCAACGTGAAGCGCGTCTCCAGCGGCAAGGGGCGCACGACCTGCGGCTACTTCGACTACCCCGAAGCCGACCGCATCGTCTACGCAACTACCGAAGGCGCGGGGCCGGCCTGCCCGCCGAGGCCCGATTTCTCGAAGGGCTACGTCTGGGCGCTGTACGACAGCTTCGACATCGTCGAGGCGCTGCCGGACGGAACGGAAACGCGCCGGCTCACGACGACGCCGGGCTACGATGCCGAGATGACCTGGTGCCCGCGTGGCGGCAAGATGGTCTTCACCTCCGTGCGCGACGGCGACCTCGATCTCTACCTGATGGACGAGGAAGGAACGGTACGCCGCCTCACGAACCAGACCGGCTATGACGGCGGCGCCTTTTTCAGTCCCGATTGCTCCGAGATTGTCTGGCGCGCCAGCCGCCCCGAGGGGGAGGAGCTGACGGAGTACCAGTCGCTGCTCTCGAAGGGGCTGATTCGACCGCACTCGCTCGAGATCTACCGCATGAAGGCGGATGGTACGGGAATCCACCGCCTCACGTCGAACGGCGCGGCCAACTTCTGTCCCACCTTCACGGCGGACGGCAGCCGCATCCTGTACGCTTCGAACGCCGGAAGCGATGACGGGCGCGAGTTCGAGCTCTACCTGATGGGAAGAGATGGAGGGGAGCCGGAGCAGATCACCTTCAGCCCCGGCTTCGATGGCTTTCCACACTTCAGTCCGGACGGGAGCTGGATCGTCTGGGCTTCTAACCGCGCCGACCCCAACTCCCACCAGACCAACTTATTCATTGCGCGTTGGGTGGAATAAGGGCACCCGTTGACGCGCGGCGCTTTTTTGCCGTCGCGTCCAATGCCGGGCCGACTGAGCCGTCCAGGCTATCTGCTTCCCAGAGAGGCGGCCGTTGACGCGCGGCCGCTTTTGCCGTCGCGTCAACGGTGCCCCTGCCGGGTCTCAGATAACGCTCAGTCGGCCGGCACGCAGAGGACGGGGCAGGGTGCGGCGCGCAGCACTTTTTCCGCAGTGCTGCCGAATAGAGCCCGCTCCAAATCCGCCGAGCGCCCGGCCGTGCCCAGGACGATGAGGTTGACGGCATTCTCCCTGCCGCTCCTCAAGATCTCCTGGAACGGGCGCCCCCATGCAATACGGACCTGGCAAGGGGCGTCGCCATTCCTGCCCCGCGCTTCCGCCACCACCTCCTCGACCCTTTGCCGCCGCTCCTTTTCCAGCCTCTCCTGCAGGACCTCCTCGGAGACGCCGGCCAAAGGAGCGGTCTCTCTCAATCCCTCTCCGTCGATGACGTGGAGGATGAGGAGGTGGGCCTCACGCTCCCGAGCAAGGGACAGGGCCTGGTCCAGCGCCTTGCGGCTCGCATCCGAGAAATCGACGCCGGCCAGAATCGAGGGCCGATCACTGTTTCCTTCGTGCTTCCCAGTCCCTTTGCGTCGCATGGAATCCTCTCAACAGAGATCACGCTTCACAGGTTACCTGCCGATCACGCGGCGGCCGTTGACGCGCGGCCGATACATAGCCGTCGCGTCCAAGGGTGCCCCATGACAACCTCAACCAATCTTAACGTCGACCGAGCGCGGCTTCGCGTCCTCGCTCTTGGGGAGATGGACCTTCAGCAGCCCGTCCTTGAACTCCGCGGTGATCTTCACGGTGTTCGCGTCAATCGGCAGCTCGAAGGTGCGGTTGAAGCAGCCGAAAGCCCGCTCCACCCGATGGAACTTCTTCCCCTTCTCCTCCTTCTCGAACTTCCTCTCGCCCGTCAACGCCAGGACCCCGTCCTGAACAGTGACTTTCAGATCTTCCTTGCGGATCTCGGGGAGCTCCGCCTTGATCAGATACTCCTTCTCGTCCTCGACGATGTCCACCGGCGGCATCCACTCCGTCGCGCCGAGGAACTCCTCCTTGCCGTTCTCCTTCTTGAGCGGCAGGCGGTTGAACAGCGTCGCGAAGCGCGTCTGCATATCCCTCATCTCCTTGAAGGGATCCAGCGGCGGTGTCATGCGGAACGGATCGTACTGAGTGAGTCCAAGCATGGTGCGATCTCCTTTCCGGAAAGTGCTGCAGCCTCGGGTCCCGGCCGGTGATTGGCCTGCCCGCCCTGAGTGTCCGTCTCCTCGTTCAGCAAGAGGAGTGCCAGAGCGTCGAGTCGGCGAGACGCGAGGACGGGTTTACGCGGTCAATCGTGGAATCTTCGAGGCGGATTCGACTTGCGGCCGGGGCGCGGATACGCGCGGGGAGTGCGGAATCGTCCGGCAGGGTAAGTCATGCGGTGGTAACGCGTCAATCCTTGCGCTTGCGGAGTGCGTGGACGAAAGTTTTTTCCACTCTCGCATGGGCCTGCGACGCGACGGAAGGGAGGAAGATGCTCGACTGTCGGAAACCGGGCGCCTCGCGGAACGAACGATCAAATACCTCGGGAATCATCCGTTCCGCGCATCGCTTCCGGCGAAGGGCCGCGGGCCGCTCCCGGTTCCCGGCAGTCGCGCGCTGCTTAGCGGGTGGACTGGCTCTCGCTGACGTCGCTCGCGCTCATCTTGCCGCGCTTCTCACGGCTGCGCTGCTCATCGGAGAGGCCGCTGGAGCGTCCCGTCTCCCGCGAGCTCGAGCTTCCGGCGCCGACTTTCACCTCGATGGAGCGCGGCTTGGCCTGCTCGCTCTTGGGGAGATGCACCTGCAAGAGGCCGTCGGTGAACTCGGCCGTGACTTCCTCGGGGTCGGCGTCCGTAGGCACCACGAAGGTCCGGTTGAAGGACCCGAAGGCGCGCTCTACCCGATGGAAGCGACGCCCTTTCTCCTCCGTCTCGAACCTCCTCTCCCCCGAAATGCTCAAGACCCCATCCTGAACGGTGACTCTGACGTCTTCCTTGCGGATCTCGGGAAGATCCGCCTTGATCAAGTATTCCCTTTCGTCCTCGACGATATCCACCGGGGGCGTCCACTGAGCGGTCGCCACCGACTCTTCTTCGCTGTCGCCGCGCATCGGGACGCGGTGGAACAGGCTGGTAAAGCGGTTCTGCATGTCGCGCAGCTCCCTGTCGAACCGAGACATGGAACGCCGGAATGGATCGTACGGAGTGAGTGAGCTCATGAGGGTGGACCTCCTTCTTGTGGTTCGGGACCGATGCGGTGGTCCGGGGGTTTGTATGAGGGACTCGAACCCACCATAAAGGGGAACCTCATACTGAACAATACGGTAATTCCCGCAATCGGCTCGCGCCTTCCCCCTACGGTCGGAGCGCGCGCGCCGTCCGTCACCGAAACTCCACGAACCGGACGTGCCGGCGTCACCGACGCGGCGCAGAATGCCCCGCGCTCCTCAATCATCGCTCCGCCATCCGCTCGAGGCCCTCCATGAATCTCTCGCGCTCCCGCTCCCGTCCCGCCATGGCCGCCTACATCTCCGAAATCCGGCGCTTCCCCCTGCTCTCCGTGGAAGCGGAGCAGTCGGTGGCGATGCGCTACCGCGATGCCGAATCGCTGGAGGATCTGCACACCCTCGTGCAGTCGAACCTGAAGTTCGTGATCCGGATCGCGAGCCAGTATCGCGGCGGGCTTCTCTCGATGGAGGACCTGGTGGCGGAAGGGAACCTGGGGCTGCTGCGCGCCGCGCGGCGCTACGATCCGCGGCGTGGCAACCGCTTTCTCTCCTGCGCCATCTGGTGGATCCGCAAGGCAATCCTGGATGCGCTGGAGAACCGTGCGGCGCTCATCCGCCTCCCGCGCCATCGCACCGACCAGATCCAGCGGGCGCGCCGGGTACGAGGCGAGCTTTCTGGCAGGCTGGGGCGGCGTCCGGACCGCGAGGAGATCGGCCGCGAGCTGGGAGTGCCGCCCGGCGAGGTGGCGGCGCTGGAAACGTCGTCGCCCCGGCACCTGTCGCTGGATTCGCCCACCGGAGCGGAGTCGCGAACCCTGGCGGACATCCTTCCCGACCCGAAATCCGAGCTTCCGGATGAGGTCCTGTTTCGCAGGGAGGAGCGCGAACGAGTGCGCCGGGCGCTGAGCCGCCTCGGGAGCCGCGAGTTTCGAATCCTGTCGCGCCGCTTCGGGTTGGATGGACGGGGCGGGATGACGTTGCAGGAAATGGGAGACGAGCTGGGAGTCTCGCGCGAGGCGGTGCGCCAGCTGGAATCGCGCGCTCGCTCGAAGCTGCTGCGCTTCCTGGCGCAGGAAGCTGCCTGCCGCGAAACCGAGGCGCGCGTCAGACGGGCTGTGACTCGGCGAACTCCTTGAATCGCCGCATCACCTTTTCGGTCTGGGAGCGGATCGCGCTGCCCATCGCCAGGGCCATCAGCTTCATGGCGCCGACACCTTGGAAGTCGGTGTCCGCGATCCAGCGGGTCTTCCCGCCGCTTTCCACGAAGCGGTTGGTGATCCGGCTCACCCCCATCTTCGTCTCGTAGACGCCTGAAAGCTCGTGCGGGAGATTGCGCGCGGTCACTGTCTCCAGCATCTCCAGCTCTCCGGCTGGTGTCCGGAAGGTGAGGCGCGATTGGGCGTCAACCTGCCCCGGCACGCCCGACACCGGCTCGAAGCGGATCAAATCGGGCATCCACTTCATCAAGTTATCGGGATTGTCGAACAGCTCCACCACGCGCTGCCGCGGCCGGTCGATCTCCAGCTCAAAGGTGTACTTCACGCTCGCTCCTCAAGCCCCTGCGCCCTAATGGCGTCTACCCCATCTCCGAATGACACTTTTGCTGAGCCTCTCGCAGCGAGAGCACTTTTGGGTCGATTCCACTACAAAACGCACGCCCTATCTCCACCGGGAGCTTCTGAAGTGCCTTCACGGTTTTTCGCCGGTCCAGATTGAGAAGGCCATCGTACGCAGGCCAGGCTATCTCGCCGATCTCGCCATCGGTCATATAAAACAGGTAGATGAATCCCTTGTGGAACTTCCCGTGCTTATGGACAAGCTCCGCGGCCGTGCCGAACATTTCGTATACAACTTCGATAATACCTGGATCCGGCTCAGCAAGTGGTGACTCAAGGCAGGTCGCATGAAACCCTCCACGGGGTGCTTCACGCGAATTTGAAATAATTGTGCTGGTGTTCGCGCGTTTATTGGCTTCGAGATATGTCGGTCTTTCACGGGCGCCAGCCAGAGCGTTCGTCTACAGCTATTGCCAGGTTTGTCGCTGCCGTTCGCCCTCGCGCCAAGGGGCCAAACGACCTCTTTGTGTTGGCGAGGCGCTGCGGCGGCGCAAAAAGCTGCTTGTGTTTTCCTCTTCCGAAGAGGCTTTTTCGGCCGCATGGACTTCCGCCGAAGCCGTTTTTCACCACAAGAAATCCTTGCGCCTTTTAGAGGAGCGTCCTGGATCGTCATGTCGCCTAGACATTCCTGAATGGAAAACTCCGCTCCCCAACCGTCTGTTGCCCGAGCCGAAGCGTTTTGGAGGACATGCTTTGTGAGGCCACATATCGCGAAGCGCATGAACGCCCGTACACCAGCGCAATTACCTCAAAATCACGCGAGGGACACCAGGGGGGGCCGGTGTCACAATTCGCGGGAACTGAAGGCTCAGTTCAGGGAGGCGAGCTTCTCGACGAGCTCGACGAGGCGCATGGCGTAGCCCCACTCGTTGTCGTACCAGGCGATCACCTTGACCATGTCCTCCTGCGGCACCTGCGTCAGGAGACTGTCATAGATCGACGAGTGCGGATTGCCGATGACGTCGGCGGAGACGATCGGATCCTGGGTGAATTGCAGGATGCCGCGCATCGGCCCCGCGGCGGCCTGCTTCATCGCCGCGTGGATCTCCTCCACTGCGGGGCGCTTCTCGGTGATGACCGTGAGGTCCACGACCGACCCGGACGGGACCGGGACGCGGAAGGCGAGCCCCTCGAGCTTTCCCTGCAGCTCCGGAATCACCAGCCCCAGCGCCTTGGCCGCCCCCGTGGAAGTGGGCACGATGCTCACGGGAGCCATGCGCCCGCGTCGTGGATCCTTGTGGGGATAGTCGAACAGCCGCTGGTCATTGGTATACGCATGAACCGTGGTCAGGAAGCCCTCACGGATGCCGTACAGATCCTGCAGCACGCGGGCCACCGGCGCAGCGCAATTGGTCGTGCACGACGAGTTCGACACCAGCCGGTCGGTCGGCTTGAGGGTCTTGTCGTTGACTCCCATGACAATGGTGGCGTCCAGCGGGTCCTTGGCCGGCACCGTCAGGACTACCTTCTTCGCTCCCGCCCCCAGGTGCCGCTCCAGCTCCCCTTTGCGCCGGAAGATCCCGGTGGCCTCGACCACGATGTCGGCGCCCACCTCCCCCCACGGAAAAGGAAACGGGTCGCCTTCGCGCTTGTCGGTGACCTGCCGCGTCTGGATGCGGTCCTCATCGACGATCAGATCGGTGCCTTCGGTCTGCACGCGCCCCGGATAGGGTCCATGAATCGAGTCGTACTTCAGCAGCAGCGCCATCTGTTTCGTGTCGGCCAGGTCGTTGATCGCCACGAAGTTGAACATCTTGCCGGCGCTCTTCGCCGCCCTGAGGAACAGCCTGCCGATTCGCCCGAAACCGTTGATTCCCACGCGGACCGTCATGACCTCTCCTTCTCCAGCCCGGGTTCGGGCGCCGCCTTTGGCGCCGATCCCGAGACGCTCGTGGATCGATACTGCTTGAGCTTATACTGGATCGTGCGCGCGCTGAGCCTCAAGATTGCGGCGGCACGCGAGGTCGACCCTCCCACCGACTCCAGGGTCCTCAGGATGGCTTCCCGCTCGATCTCCTCCATGGTGCGGCCCGAAGGAGGGATGGCCCGCTCCTCCGGTTTTCTCTCGGCCGGACGCGGCAGCCCCGGGAACAAGGCCAGGTCGAGAATTCCCCGGCGGTCCAGGATCACGGCGCGCTCCAGCGCGTGCTCCAGCTCGCGCACATTGCCGGGCCAGGAATAGCCGATCAGCGCGGCGAGCGTCTCGTCGGGGACCTCGGGCACCGGCTTGCCGTTGCGCGACGCGTACTGCTTCACGAAGAAATCGGCCAGCAGCGGGATGTCGTGGGAACGGGCCCGCAGCGGCGGCAGGCCGACCTCGATCACGTTGAGCCGGTAGTAGAGATCGTCGCGGAACTTTCCCTCCTTGATCAGCACGCCCAGGTCGCGGTGGGTGGCCGCCAGCACTCGCACGTCGACCGTCAGGGTCTGGTTGCCCCCGAGGCGCTCGAACTGACGCTCCTGCAGGAAGCGCAGGAGCTTCACCTGCATCCCCAGCGGAATGTCCCCCACCTCGTCCAGGAACACGGTCCCGCGGGCGGCGATCTCGAAGCGACCGGCGCGACGCGCCAGC
This sequence comes from Candidatus Polarisedimenticolia bacterium, assembly GCA_035764505.1. Classification (NCBI taxonomy): domain Bacteria; kingdom Pseudomonadati; phylum Acidobacteriota; class Candidatus Polarisedimenticolia; species Candidatus Polarisedimenticolia bacterium. The sequence continues at coordinate 3,927 of DASTZC010000019.1, read as the reverse complement.
GCCCCGGTGAAAGCGCCCCGCTCGTGGCCGAACAGCTCGCTCTCCAGCAGCGTCTCCGGCAGCGCGGCGCAGGAGACCTTGACGAAGGGAGCGTCGCGGCGCGGCGAGCGCTGGTGGATCGCCTGCGCGATCAGCTCCTTTCCGGTGCCGCTCTCGCCGGTGATCAGGACCGAGGCCTGGGTGGGCGCCACCTGCTCCACCATGCGGAAGACTTCCACCATCTCCGGGCTGCGGCCGATGATGTTCTCGAAGCGGTACTTCTCGTCCAGCCGCTCGCGCAGGAGCCGCGTCTCCGCCTGCAGCCGGCGGCGCTTGAGGATCTGATCCAGCAGCAGCTCGACCTCCTCCACGTCGACCGGCTTGGTGAGATAGTCCTCGGCGCCCTGGCGCAGCGCCTGCACGGCGCTGCGGATGGTCCCGTGCGCCGTCATGATGACCACCGCCACCTCGGGATAGGCCTGGCGCACGCGCGCCAGCAGCTCCTGCCCGTCCATCCCCGGCATACGCAGGTCGGTCAGCAGCACGTCGGGCTGCTCGTTGGCCACCTTCAGCAGCGCCTCTTCCCCGTCCGCCGCCAGCGCCACCTGGAAGCCGTCCTCGGTGAGGATCTGTCCGAGCGAGGTCCGCGCGGCGGCCTCGTCGTCCGCTATCACCAACCGCCCCCGTCCTCCCGCCTGGTCTTCGCCTTCCTGGATCATGTCTCCTCCCGCGTCCCAAGCACGACCGAGAAGACGGTGCCCCCGCCCACCCGGCTTCGGTATGCCAGCTTGCCGCCGTGCGCCTCGACGATCTGCCGGGCAATCGGCAGGCCGAGCCCTGTCCCGCCCTTCTTAGTGGTCACGAAGAAATCGAAGACATTGCGCCCCGGCGGAATGCCCGGGCCGGTGTCGGCCACTTCGATACTCAGGTTGCCGTCGCGCATCGAAGTCGTCACCATGAGGCGGCCTCCTTGCGCCATCGCCTCCACCGCGTTGCGAAGAAGGTTGACGAGGACCTGCTTGATCTTCTCCCGATCCAGGCGGAACGGAGCAAAGGGACCCTCGTACTCGGAGCTCACCTGCACCCCCGCCTGCTCGGCCACCGGCGCCATCAGCTCCAGAACCTCCTGGACGATCTCGTCGGGCCGGCTGGCGGCCATGGAAACCCGGTCGAGGCTCGACAGCGACAGGAACTCTCCCACCAGGTCGTCCAGCCGCGCGATCTCCTTGCGCGCCGCTTCGATGTAACTCCACATCTGCTCTTTCTGCGCCGCATCCAGCTTTTCCAGGCGCCGTGCAAGCAGGACGAGCTGCAGGTTGATCGAGTTGAGCGGGTTGCGCACCTCGTGTGCCAGCCCGGCGGCAAGCGTTCCCACCGCGGCCAGCCGCTCGGCGCGCATCATCCCGTCCTGGGCCGAGCGCATCCGCTCGAGCGCCTCCTGCACTTCTTTAATCTTGCGCATCTCCGAGCGCGTCGAGCGGGCCTTGTCCACCGCCAGGCAGATCTGCCCGCCGACGGTCTCCAGGAACTTCAGCTCCTGCTCCGAGAAGGCGGCGCCGGCGCGACCGGCGATGTTCAGGACGCCCTCGATGCCGCGCTCGAACTTGAGCGGAATGCAGGCGTGGCTGGTGCAGCTCCGATCGGGGAGCAGATCGGGGAGGCGCGGGCACTCGAGCGTGTTGCGCGCCACACGCAGCTTGCCGGTGGTGAAGACGTCCTGGCACATGCAGGGTCCGATGCCGACCTCGCGCGCCTGGCGCACGAAGCGCTCCTGGATCCCCCGGCAGGCGGCCAGCTCCAGCGTGCCGCGGCGCGACTCCCCCCAGAAGATCCATCCGGCCTCCAGACCCATCTTGCGCAGCAGGAGCTGCAGCGCCGCGTCCAGAATCTCCTGGTCGGTCGACTTGGCCTGGATCCGATCTCCCAGCTCGCGCAGTGTCTCCAGCTCGACGTTGCGTCGCGCCAGCAGCTCTCCCTGCAGGCGGCTCTCGTCCATCTTCTTCGAAGCGTCCAATGCGGAGGCCAGGGCCCTGACGAGCGCCGTGATGAAGGGAGCCGCGCGCGGATCCCAACCCTGCAGGCGCAGCAGGATCGTCCCGATGGCACTGCCTCGCCCCGGAAGCGCCAGCGCCAGGCGGCACTCCCCCCCCGACTCGCCGACCTCGAGAGCTTCGGGCGCCGGCTTTCGCCACGGTAGGAGCGGCGCCGCCTCACCCGCCGAGGCAGCCAGCCACGGCTCGCCGCCGTTGCCGGACTGAAGCAGGATCGCCCCTCCGGTGGCGCCGAGACCTTTCATGGCGATACGCAGCCCTTGATCGCAGACTTCCTCTTCCCCCGCCGTCGGGGGCAGGGACGCGACCAGGTCTCCCAGGAGAGCCAGCCCCTCCGAGGGATCGAAGCGACGAGAAGAGCGGGGCACCTAGGCGGCTCTCCTGCGGCTGCGGACCACCTCCACGCTGCACGGGGCGTGCGTCACCAGTGCATGGCTGACGCTGCCGAGGAAAAGGCGCTCGATCCGGCTCCTGCCGTGCGAGCCGACGACCACGAGATCGGCGTCCCAGGCCTGGATTGCCTCCAACAGCGCGCTCTTGGGATGGCCTTCCTTGATCTCGTAGCTGGTCTCCAGGTCCTCGCGTGTCTTGAACTTCGCCAGCGCCTTCTGGATCCCTGCGTAGGCCTCCTCGCGCAGGGAAGTCTCGACGCCGACGATCATCGGCCCGTAGAACTCGAAGCTGGCGGGCGCTGCGGCGAGGGGCGTCTCCAGGACGGTGACCAGGCGGACCTTCGTTCCCTTGGGCCAGGGCCTTGTCACCACGTCGTCGATCGCCATGTCGGCGTCCGGAGAGCCGTCGTAGGCAATCAGGATTCTCATGGGACCTCCTTCACGGTAGAAATTTCGCCGGCTTCCGGAGCCCGCGAGAGTTTGGCGCAATCCATTCGCTTCGTCCTTGCCGTATCCTCCCTTGATCATGAGCGAGTCCTCCCTCCCGCCACCTCCTCATGCAAGGAAGCTGCCGCGCCGTCCAACAAGGGCAGGTAGGTCTCCTCTTCCTGCGCGAAATGCAGGCGCAGGATGGCGTCGAGGCCGTAAAGAATGCGCCGCAGCTCCGCCAGGTCCTCGGGAGCCGGGCCCTCTTCGGGGATCTCCTGCAGGAGGGTCCCCAGCATGCGGACGCGATGGGCGATTTCCAGGTGGGCACGGCTCATCGTCGCGGTCGGGTCTTCGCCGCCGATGATGCGCGCCACCACCGGGTAGGCGGTGGCGTCCTCCGCCTCCTCGTGCGGCAGCAGCTCGCGGGTGAGGAAATCGTAGACCTGCTGGAGCTCGGACCTGGCGGAGGCCGGCGGAAGGGTGCCAAGGCGATCCGCCACGCCGCGGATTCGCTTCACCTCCGGCAGCAGGGTGCGGTGCTCGGCGCGGAACCGGCGCGCCACCGCCACCGCTTCGGGTCGCTCCTGACGGCGCGCTTTCCCATCTCCCAGGGCCCGCAAGGCATTCAAGATTACCGCGGCGTCGATCCCTTCCTGCAGCAGCGCCCCGGCCACCGGCGGCAGCCATCCCGCCGCGGCGAAACCCATCGCGATCATCGACAACCCCATCCCGGCCAGGATGCTCTGCAGCGCGATGTCCCGGGTGCGGCGCGAAATCAGGACGCTCTCCTCGAGTCGGTCCAACCGATCCACCGTCAGCACGACATCGGCGGCTTCGGAGGAGGCGGTGGCGCCGCGCGCTCCCATGGCCACACCGACGTGCGCCGCCGCCAGCGCCGGGGCATCGTTGATGCCGTCTCCCACCATGACCGTCACTCCCTCGCGGCGGGCCGCGGCGACGCTTTGCGTCTTTTCCTCCGGCGTCCTCTCGGCGAAGACACGATCGACACCGAGGGCGACGCCCACCAGCTCCGCCACATCGGCATGATCCCCGGTCAGCAGCCAGATCTCGCGGAA
>DASTZC010000018.1 GCA_035764505.1 Candidatus Polarisedimenticolia bacterium | reverse complement strand
GAGGCGATGGAGCTGCTGGCCGCCGCCGAGCCCGAGGGGCTGCTGGAGAGAATCGAGCAGCTGCGCGGGGAATGGATCGATTTGATTCCCGACGTCGACGCTGATTTCGAGGAGCGCTTCGAGGCGGCCTGGCGCGCCGCCCGCGAGAACCGCGAGCAGCGGATCGAGGAAGCCTCCCGGCGCCGCGCGGCGGAGCAGGAGCGCGCCCGGGAGATCGAGGAGAAGGTGACGCCGCGCCTGGAGCTGATCCGGCGCATCGAGGCGCTGCAGGGGGCCGATCTCGAGGTGGGGCTGCCCGAGGCCCGCTCCGAGTGGGACCGGCTGCGCGCCCTCGATTCGGCGGAAGGAGAAACCCTCGCGGAGCGCTTCGCCGAAGCCTGCGCCCATGCCGCAGCAAGACAGTCCGCCTGGGGCGCGGAGCAGGGGACACGACGGGCGCAGGAAGAGAAGGAAAGCCGGCGGGCCGAGAAGGAGCGCCGGGAGAAAGAAGCGCAGCGCCGCCTGGAGCAGATCGCCGTGCGCGCCGACAAGCTGGTGGCCTCATCGGCGCCGACGCTGAAAGCAGTCGAGAAGCTGCTGCGCGAGATTCAGCAAGCCCTGGAGCGGCCCGGCGAGCGCTCCTCCACGAAGGAGCGCTCGGCCTTGATGAAGCGCCTGCACGGACTTCAGGAAGCTCTCGCCCCCAAGCTCACGGAGCTGCGGGAAAGCGAAGGGTGGAAGCTCTGGGCCAACGAGTCGGTCCAGGAGGAGCTGTGCACTGCCGCCGAGTCGCTCAAGGATCTGGCCGATCCGGCGGAGGCCTCGCGGCGGCTGCAGGAAATCCAGAACCGCTGGCGCCAGGCCGGCACGGTGTCGCGCGAGAAATCGCAGCAGCTCTGGACGCGCTTCAAGGCGGCGCGCGACGCGGTGCGTATCCGCCTGGAGGCGATCACCGGCGAAGCGGGGGGCCGCAAAGAGGAGATCTGCCGGCAGGCCGAGGCGCTGGAAGCGTCGCTCGAATGGAAGACGACGGCGGAGGCGCTCAAGCGTCTGCAGGCCGACTGGAAGGGCGCCGGCTCCGCCGGTCCGGCGCGGGACCGCGCCCTGTGGCTGCGCTTCCGGGGTGCGTGCGATCGCTTCTTCACGCGGCGCAAGGAGGACCTCAAGGCGCGCAAGGCCGACTGGGCCAACAATCTGAAAGCGCGCGAGAGCCTGTGCGAGAAAGCCGAGACCCTGGCCGATTCGTCCGAGTGGGACGCCACCGCGACGGAGCTCAAGCAGCTGCAGAAGGACTGGAAGCTGATCGGCCCGGTCGGGGGCAAGGACTCGGAGGCCAGCTGGAAGCGCTTCCGGGAGGCGTGCGATCGCTTCTTCATGCGCTACAAGCGGCGGCACGAGATCGAGCAGGAGCAGCGCACCGCGCGGCGCGAGGAGCTGTGCGCCCGCCTGGAGGCGCTCGGCGCCGGCGGCGAATCCGGCCCCGGCGAGGATCTCCCGGAGCTGCTGCGGCAGCTCGGGCAGGCCTGGGAAGAGGCCCCGCCCCTTCCCCCCAGGCTGATGTCCCCCTGGGAGGAGCGCTATCGCGGCGCCCTCGAGCGTGTCATTGCCGCCTTCCCCGATCGGCTCGCGGGCTCCGCCTTCGACACCCGCAGGAACCGGGAGATGCTGGAGGAGATCGTGGAGAGGGTCGAGAAGCTGCTTCCCGAGAGGAACAATCTCGACGCTTCGCACCTTTCGCCGGCGACGCGGCTGGCGACGATGTGGGTCGAGGCGATGGCCGCCAACACCATCGGCGGGAAAATCGCCGAAGACACGCAGCTGCGCGCGGCCCAGGAGGAAGTCCGCAAGGCTCAGGGCGCGTGGCAGAAGGTCGGCCACGTGCCTCCCGAGGTCCGCCGCGACCTCACGAAGCGCTTCCAGCGCGCTTGCGCCCGCATCACCCAGATGGCCGCCCCGCGATCCGGCGAAACCGAACCCCGCGCCGACGCCTCCCGCTGAGCCCCGTTCCGATGCACTAGTGTCGCGTACCAGAAATCGCGTTACATTCGGCCCGCCGATCCATCCCGCCTCGCTGCGTTGCCTCTCGCTTGCGTACCGCTTGGGTACGCGGCGCTTCGACGCGCCTTGCGATCCGGGCGGCTCGACGGCCTCGGTGTTCACTCGATTCCTGATACGCAACACGAGCAGGTTTGCCCGATACCCATCCGGGCGTTATAGTTCCGGCTTCTTCGGACGGATTGCCGGCGGATCCGCGGCATGGCGACGGAAAACTTCCCCCTCGCGCTCGAGTTCCGCGACGTTTCCAAGACCTACTCCCGCGAATCCGGCGCCCCTCTGGAGGCGCTGCGGCACGTTTCCTTCTCCATTCCTCCCGGCCGCACGGTGGCGATGATCGGCCGCAGCGGCAGCGGCAAGTCGACGCTCATCCACCTCTCCGCCGGGATCGAAAGTCCCTCGAAAGGGACCGTGCTCCTGTTCGGCCGTGACCTGGGGGCGATGAGCGAGCGCGAGCGCACCCTGGCGCGTCGCGATTCGATCGGCCTGGTCTTCCAGTTCTTCCATCTCCTCTCGCACCTGAGCGTGCTCGACAATGTTCTGCTCCCCGCCTGGATCGCCTCCTCGCGCAACGGGAGCGAGACGAGGCGGCGGGGACTGGAGCTGCTGGAGCGCGTCGGGCTGCAGGGCCGCTCGGGCGAGCCGGTAGGCAGGCTCAGCGGCGGCGAGATGCAGCGGGTGGCGATCTGCCGCGCCCTGCTGCGGCGGCCGAAGCTGCTGCTGGCCGATGAGCCGACCGGTGCTTTGGACGATGAGAACGGCCGCAGCGTGATGGCGCTGCTGTTCGAGCTGTCGCGAACGGAGGGGACGACGCTGCTGTTCGTGACCCACAGCCGCGAGCTCGCCGACCTATCCGACGAGCGTTGGAGGCTGCGCAGCGGACTGCTCGAGCCGGCAGGGGGCCCCACGGCTTCCCCGAGGCCGGCATGATCCGCCTGGTCCTGCGCGGCCTGGCGGAGCGCCTGCGGGCCGGTCCCGTTCTTTTCCTCCTCACGCTCGCCGGGGTGGCCCTGGGCGTCGCCTCGGCCCTGTCGATCCAGATCCTCAACCGCAGCGCCTTGCAGGCTTTCGAAGCGAGCGCGCAGGCGGTGTCGGGGGAATCGGATCTCACCGTCGCCGCGCGGGGCCCCCGCCTCGCGGAGGAGATCTTTCCCAAGGTCCTGGGCACGCGCGGCGTGGCGGCCGCATGGCCGGTGCTGCGCACTTCGGTTGCCCTGCCGCAAAGTGACGGCGCCTTCCTCGAGATCGTCGGACTGGATCTCTACGCCGCCCGATCGGTTCCCTGGAAGGAGACGCCGAAGGACCTGGCGGCGGCGCTGTCAGAGCCGGGATGGATTGCGCTGACGCCGAAGCTGGCCGCGGCGCGCGGCTGGAAAGTCGGGGACGCCTTCGAGGCGACCTCCGGAAGCCGGCGCCTCCAGCTCAAGGTCGGCGCCCTGGTGGATTTTCAGAGAATCGCGCCGCTGGCCGGTCCGGGACTGGCGGTGATGGACATCGCCCAGGCGCAGGCGCTCCTGGGGAGAGCGGGCGAGATCGATCAGGTGGAGATCCGCAGCGCGGCAGGCGCCGCGGGAAGGGAGCTGGCGCAGCGCCTGCGGCGGAGCCTGGGACCCGGCGTCCGCATCGAAACGCCGGAGCAGCGGCGCTCCCAGGCCCTGGGGCTGCTCAGCGCCTTCCGGCTGAACCTGACCGCATTGAGCCTGGTGAGCCTCTTTGTCGGCACCTTCCTGGTCTACGCCAGCATCCAGGCCTCGCTGCTGCGCCGCCGTGCGGAGTTCGGGTTGCTGCGCTCGCTGGGGGCGGGGCGCGGGCAGGTCGCCGGGCTGATCCTGGCGGAGGTCGGAGTCCTCTCGCTCGCGGGAGTGGCGATCGGCCTGCCGCTCGGAGTCGCGGCGGCGCGCGCCAACGTGAAAAGCGTCAGCGCGACGCTGTCGAACCTCTACTTGCTCCAGTCGGTGGAGCACCTCTCGGTCCCACCGGGATTGCTGGTGCTCTCGGCGGTGCTGGGACTCGCGGCCGCGCTTGCCGGATCGGTGGCGCCCTGCTGGGAGATGAGCCGCAAGGACGCCCGCAGCCTGCTGTCGGGCTATCGCCTGCACGAGCGGGTGGGGGCGGCGGCCCCGGCCCTGCTGATCGCCGGAGTGATCCTGGCCGGGTCGGCTTTGATCTGGTACGCGACGTTCGGATCCCATCTGAAGCCCGCCGGATTCGTGGTGGGCGTGGCCGTGCTGCTGGCGCTGCCGCTGATGAGCCCCTATCTGCTCGAGCTCTCCAGCAGCTGGATGCGCAGCAACGCCTTCGCGCTCGCCTACGGGGTCCGCAGCCTGGGGCGCAGCCTCGGGATCACGGCGGTGGCGGCCGCGGCGCTGACGGTGACGGTGAGCATGCTGGTCGGGATCACGGTGATGATCGGCAGCTTCCGGCGGACGCTCGAGCTGTGGGTCGACGCCACCATCCGGGCCGACGTCTACGTCTCCACCGAATCGTACAGCCGGGCGCGTGGCGAGGCCGGAATCGATGCCGCGACGCTGGCGGCCCTGCAGGGAAGAGCGGAAGTGCGTGCCATCGATCGGCTGCGGCAAACCTTCACCGAGATCGAAGGGCGCCGCGTCTCGGTGATCGGCGTCGACATGGAGCTTCGCGAGGGGGCCTCGCGCTTCGCGCTGCTGGAAGGCGATGCGCGTGAAGCGCTGCGGCGCGCCCGGGACGAGGGGGCGATCCTGGTGGGGGAGCCGCTGGCGCGCAAGGCGGGGCTGCGCCGTGGGGACCGGCCGCGCATCGTAGCCGCCGAAGGGGAGCGCAGGCTGCCGATTGCCGGCGTCTACTACGACTACGGCAGCGAGCAGGGATCGGCGGCGGTCGATCTCAAGACCTTCGCGAAGCTCTTCGGCGAGGGGCCCATCAACAACATGGCGCTCTACCTGAAGCCCGGCGCCGATGCGGAATCGGTGGCCGGCCGGCTGCAGGCCGAGCTGGCGGGACGCGGGCTGCGCATCCGCAGCAACCGCGAGCTGCGCCAGCGCATCCTGGCGATCTTCGACGACACCTTCGCGGTCACCCGATTGCTGCGGGCGATGGGGTTGCTCATCGCCGTCTGCGGCGTGACCCTCACGCTGCTGGTCCTGGCGCGCGAGCAGGTCGCCGAGCTCGCCCTCTACCGCGCCCTCGGCGCCTCTCGCCCGCAGATCTTCCGGGTCTTTCTCGGGAAAGGGATGGGACTGGCGGGCTTTTCCCTTGCGGCCGGCTCGGCCGGCGGCATGGCGCTGGCGCTGATCCTGATCTATGGCATCAACCGGGCCTATTTCGGCTGGACCATCGCGCTCCACTTCCCGGCGGCTTCGGTGGCTGCCGACGCGGCGCTCCTGCTCGCCTGCGCGATCGCCGCGAGCCTCTACCCGGCCCTGCGCGCCGCCCGCACCCCCGCCGTGGAGCTGAGCCGTGAGGATCGGTAAAGCCGCCGCGCTGTGCATCCTCCTCTGCGTGGGGGCCGTCGGATTGCTGTCCGGCGACTGGCACGGCGCCGCGCCGGGGAACGTCTGGTCGTTCCCGCGCGACCACTGGGCGCATCCGGAGTTCCGCAACGAATGGTGGTATTTCACCGGGATCCTGGAAGAGGCGAGCGGCGGAGGGCGGCGCTTCGGCTACCAGTTCACCGTCTTCCGGATCGGGCTCGTCCCGGAAAAGCCGCCGCTCGATTCGCGATGGAGCGCCGGGCAGCTCTTCATGGGGCATGCGGCGGCGGCCGATCTTTCCGCCGCACGGCATCGGTTCAGCGATGTCCTGTACCGCGACATTCCGCTGCTGGCCGGGTTCTCGATCTTTCCCGAGCCGCGGCTCGCCTGGAGCCTGGCGCCGCCCGGCACTTCGGAGCCCTGGGAGCTGCGCTGGAACGGCGAAGGGTTCGACTTCCGCATGCGCGACGAGGTGCGCGGGCTGGCTTTCGACCTGTCGACCCGCCCCCTGAAGCCGCTGGTTCTCGAGGGTCCCGGCGGCTACAGCCGCAAAGGAGACACGGCGGACGCCGCGAGCCTGTATTACAGCTTCACCCGCCTCGAGACGCGCGGCACCCTCACCCTGGAGGGACGGAGCATTCCGGTGCGCGGCACGAGCTGGATGGATCGCGAGATGAGCACCACGGCGCTGGCCGAGGACCAGGAAGGCTGGGACTGGTTCGGGCTGCGGCTCGAGGATGGGCGCGACCTGATGCTCTACCGGCTGCGGCAGAAATCGGGCGGCGGAAGCTTCCGCCGGGGAACCATCGTCGACGCCGCGGGAAAGCCCCGCTACCTGGAGCCGGCCGACTGGTCGGGGCGCAGCGTCGAAACCTGGACCAGTCCGCACACCGGGGCCGTCTATCCGGCGCGCTGGATCCTCGAGATTCCCAGCGCAGGCTTGACGCTCGAGGTCGAGCCGGAGCTGGCGGACCAGGAGAATGTGGCGCGGCGCTCCGCCAACCTTGCTTATTGGGAAGGCGCGGTGCGCGTGCGATCCCGCGGCGCGATCGTGGGCGAAGGGTACATGGAGCTGACCGGCTACGGTCGGAACAGCCGCCCCCCGCTGTGACGGCCAATCGCTTGCAGCCTTGCTCGGCCTCAGGTTAGAGTCGGCGCCGATTCCCCAGGAGAAGATGCGCGTGGAGAAGGAATCGTGAAGATCCGGCTCCGGCTGCCGGCTCCCTATCCGGCCGTGGCCCTGGCGATGGCCGCCGGCGCGCTGGCAGGCCTGGTGGCCGCGCCCAAGACCCCTTCGGCTGCCGGCCGCGACGACTGGCGCACACCAGCCGAGATCTCCGAATACCGCAAGACGCCGCGCTACGCCGAGACGATGGCCTACCTGAAGCGCCTGGCCGCGGCGGCTCCGTCCCGACTGAAAATCGAGAGCTTCGGCACGACCGGCGAAGGGCGTGACCTGGTCGCCGTCATCGCCTCCGGCGACGGAACCTTCGATCCCGCGAAGATCCGCCGGGCCGGCCGCCCCGTCGTCCTGATCCAGAATTCGATCCATGCCGGAGAGATGGACGGCAAGGACTCCTGCCTCGCCCTGCTGCGCGACATGACCGTCACCAAGGAAAAAGCGGCGCTGCTGGAGCGTGCGGTGGTGGTCGTCATCCCGATCTACAACGCCGACGGCCACGAGCGCTTCGGTGCCTTCAACCGCATCAATCAGAACGGTCCCGAGGAGATGGGATGGCGCACCCAGGCGATGAACCTGAACCTGAACCGCGACTACCTGAAGGCCGACGCCCCCGAGACGCGCGCCTTCCTGAAGCTCTGGGACCGCTGGAATCCCGATTTCTTCGTGGACGATCACGTCACCGACGGCGCCGACTACCTCTACGATGTCACCTACAATCTCGACACAACCCCCGATGTCTTCCCCGCGCTGGCCGAATGGCAGAAAACGGTTCTCGGTCCGTATCTCGACAGGTCGGTGAAGGAGTCGGGACACGCCATCGGGCCGCTCGTCTTCCTGCGCGATGATTCCGATCCGGCGGAGGGACTGGCGGTCTTCCCCGACACACCACGCTATTCCACCGGCTACACCATCCTGCGCAACCGCCCCGGCATGCTGGTGGAGCTGCACATGCTGAAGGACTACAAGACGCGGGTCACCGGGAACTACGAGCTGCTGCGGGCGCTGCTGGAAGCTATCAATCGGGACGCCGCCAAGCTGGTGGCGATGAACCGCGAAGCCGATGCCGCCACGATCGCGGAGGGAGGCAAAGCGACCGGCAGGAGTCCGTACCCCATCCGGCTGGAGGCGACGAAGGAGACGCAGGATTTCCTCTACCCGAGCCACGACTACCGGCGCGCCACGAGCGAAATCTCCGGTGGCATCGAGATCAGCTATCTCCCGGCTCTGAAGGAAATCACGGTGCCGCGCACGGCCGGCGTGAAGATTGCCAAGACGGTCGTTCCGCCGCGCGCCTACATCGTGCCGGCCCAGTGGAAGGCGGTCATCGGGGTGCTCGAAGCGCACGGGCTGACGATGCGGCGCACCTCGGCCCCCTGGAGCGGCGAGGTGGGGACCTACCGCTGCGAGGGGCTGAAGTGGCAGGCCAGCTCGTTCGAAGGGCGCCAGGTGCTGTTCGTTCCGGTCGAGGCGCGGGAAGGAGAAGGCTCGCAGGGATCCTGCAGCGCCGTGCGCGAGACGATCTCCTTTCCGAAGGGCTCCGTCGTGGTTCCCCTGGATCAGGCGGCCGCGAGAGTCGCCATCCATTTCCTCGAGCCCGAGGCTCCCGATTCGGCGATGGCCTGGGGCTTCTTCAACGCCGTCTTCGAGCAGAAGGAATACGGCGAGAGCTATGTCCTGGAGAAGCTGGCAAGGGACATGCTCGCGAAGGACCCGAAGCTGAAGGAGGAGTTCGAGCGGAAGATTGCCGGCGACAAGGAATTCGCCGCCGACCCGCAGGCCCGCCTCGCCTTCTTCCACCGGCGCTCTCCCTGGTGGGATTCGCGCATGGGACTCTACCCCGTCGGCAGGCTGGATTCCCTGGATTCTCTCCCGCTCGCCCCTTGAGCCGCTTGAGCGATTTCCTGGACCCACTCTTTCCACCGCCCGAAAGCTCCGCTCCCACCTACTGGCTGACCCGCTTCCTGATCCTTCGGCTCCTGGGCGGAATCTACCTGGTGGCCTTCCTGTGCGCCGTCCGGCAGATCGTCCCGCTCATCGGCAGCCATGGACTGCTTCCGTTGAACCACTTCCTGAGCCGGGTCGAGTCGCACTTCGGCTCGCGCATGGAAGGCTTCCTGCAGTTTCCGAGCCTCTTCTGGGCCGACTCATCCGATGCGTGGCTGGCCGGGGTGGCCTGGATCGGGGCGGCGCTTTCGCTGCTGGTGCTGGCGGGATACGCCAATGCCCTGATCATGGCGCTCCTCTGGGCCCTCTACATGTCCTTCGTGCATGTCGGGCAGGATTGGTATGGGTATGGATGGGAGATCCAGCTCCTCGAAACCGGGTTCCTGGGGATCTTCCTCTGTCCTTTGCTCGACCCTCGCCCCTTCCCGTCGCGTCCGCCGTCGATTCCGGTCCTGGTGCTGTTCCGCTGGCTGATCTTCCGCATCATGCTGGGGGCCGGGCTGATCAAGATGCGGGGCGACCCCTGCTGGCGCGATCTGACCTGCCTGACGACCCACTACGAAACCCAGCCGATCCCGAACCCCCTCAGCCGCACCCTGCACTTCATGCCCCTCTGGTTCCACAAGCTCGGGGTGCTGTTCAATCACTTCGCCGAGATGGTCGCCCCCTGGTTCGCCTTCGGCCCGCGCCGGGCGCGGCATGTCGCGGGGAGCGTCCTGCTCGCCTTTCAGCTGTTCCTGATTGCGAGCGGCAATCTCTCCTTCCTCAATTACCTGACGATCGTGCCGATCCTCGCCTGCTTCGATGACGGCTTGCTGTGCAAGGTGCTGCCGGGATGGATCGTGCGGCGGGCGGAGCGGGCCCGGCTCGAAGCGCGAGCGTCGCGCTCCCAGCGCTGGATGGCGATGACGCTGGTGGCCCTGGTCGCCGTTCTCAGCATCAACGTGGTGAGCAACCTCCTCTCCGAGAGGCAGGCGATGAACACCTCCTTCGACCGGCTGGAGCTGGTGAACACCTATGGCGCTTTCGGCAGCGTCGGCAAGATCCGCCGGGAGATTGTCTTCCAGGGGACCTCCGACACCGCACCGGCCGAGACTTCTGTCTGGCGGGACTACGAGTTCGTCTGCAAGCCGGGAGATCCGCAGCGCAGGCCCTGCATCATCTCCCCCTATCAGCCGCGCATCGACTGGCAGATCTGGTTCGCGGCAATGTCCTCCCCGGACCGCTATCCCTGGACGCTGCATCTGATCTGGAAGCTGCTGCACAACGATTCCGGAGCCCTGAGCCTGCTGGCCGGGAACCCGTTTCCCGACGCGCCGCCGCGCTTCATCCGCGCGATGCTGTATGAGTACCACTTTGCGCCGCCAGGGAATCCGACGGGAGCCTGGTGGGATCGCCGCCCGCTCGGGGTCTGGATTCCCGCCGTCTCCACGGAGGACCCGCGGTTGCTGCGGTTCCTTACCGCCTACGGCTGGGCGGATTCGGCCGCGACCCGCTAAAGACTGCCTATCGGAAAAAGCCAAGATCGGCCGTCGAGCCGCCGGATTGCAAGCCGCGGCCCATGGGCCGCTCCACCGACGAAGCGCCGCGCACCATGGCGTTACGCAGGCGAGACGCAACGCCGCAAGCCGGGATGGATCGAGGGCCTTGGCTGAATCGCGTTGACATGCGGGGCCGCCTCGGGGACGATAAGCGCCGCTCGATGTGCTATCCGTACGGCGGCACCTTGTCGGAGCCGTCGTCCTCCGGGAGCGACGTGACGATCTCTGGAACACAGCCTCTCGCAACTTCGCCGCAAGCGGCCCGGATGGAGACTTCCCGTCTTCTGGACATGCGGGACTGCGCGCGAGAGGAGTTCCAATCCCTCCACCAGGCGATGCGCGCCATCGCCTTAGGCATGCAGCCTGCCTGGTTCCGGCCATTACTGCTGCGCAGCGCGCGGCTCAAGAGCTACACCGGCTTCGACCACTGGTCGCGTTCCTGGGAATATCCCTGGGCGATCCTGGCGGCACGGCTTCCCACCCCGCCCGCCCGGATTCTGGACGTGGGCGGTGGCGGCAGCGCCTTCGCCTACTACCTGGCGGGACGAGGGTACGAATGCGTCGTGGCCGATCCCTCGCTGAACGAGGGGGCGGGATGCGTCTACGACCGGGAGCGCACGCTCGGTCAGAACGCCCGCTCGATGATCAAGAAGGTCCTGTTCCGGGCCGCCGGCATCCATTCGGTCTGGGGACTTCCCGAGGCCGATCGGGTCCATCCGATCCGCTTCGTCGCCGACCGTGCCGACAAGCTCACCTTTCCCGATGGGCATTTCGATCGCGTCTTCTGTCTTTCGGTCATCGAGCACATTCCGCAGGAGGCCTGGGCGAGCTGTCTCAACGAGATGGAGCGGGTCCTGAAGCCGGGGGGCTTCCTGGTGATCACCGAGGACATGACTCCCCAGGAAGCCGACGCGCAGGTCTATCGCCGGCTGCTGGAGGCTTCCCGGCTGCGGCTTCTGGGAGATCCGCGCTACCCCGTTCCCATTCCGGAACAGGACGCGCGCCAGCGCCATCCGGGGCAGGGGTACGAAACGATTGGGCTGGTCTGGGAGAGCCCGGTTGCCGGGGGCGCCAAAGGAAATGTATAGTGCGCCGCCCGCCCGGCGACTATTCGTCGTGCCGGAAACCGGTGTGGCGGGCATCATGGAAGACGTGGTGCAACGCAGCGGGACGGGATGAATCGACGTCCCAGCACGAAAGGAGACTATGAGAAAGCTGGCGATGGTCGCGGTCCTGGCAGGGATGGCCGTCCTGGCAGGGTGCAAGGGGAGTGATGCCACGAAGACCACCGGCGGGAACGGACAGCTCCTCACCGAGGACGACAAGACGGTTTACGCCATGGGCGTGATGCTCGGGGGGAACGTGAAGTCGATGTCCCTCACCCCGGAGCAGATCGAGACGATGACCCGCGGCTTCAAGGATGCGGCGCTGGGCAAGACTCCCGAGGTCGATCCGCAGAGCCGGGCCGCCCAGATCCAGGAGTTCGCGCGCGGCCGGGCCACCGCCGCCGCCGATGCCGAAAAGAAGAAGTCAGCCGACTTCCTGGCCCAGGCGGAGAAGGAGTCGGGGGCCGTCAAGACCGAATCGGGCATCATCATCAAGACGCTGACCCCGGGGAAGGGCGACAGCCCCAAGCCCACCGACACGGTGAAGGTGCACTACACCGGTAAGCTCACCGACGGCTCGGTCTTCGACAGCTCGGTGCAGCGGGGCCAGCCGGCCGAGTTCGCGCTGACCGGCGTGATTCCCTGCTGGACCCAGGGCTTGCAGAAGATGAAGGTGGGGGAGAAGGCGCAGCTCGTCTGCCCTTCGGACGTGGCCTACGGGGACCAGGGAAGGCCGCCCCGCATTCCGGGCGGCGCCACCCTGGTGTTCGAAGTCGAGCTCCTGGAGATCAAGAAGTAATCATCCCTCGAGCATCACTTCCATCTCGATCGTCATGTTGTTCTTGAAGGCGTTGGAGACGGGACACCCCTCTTTCGCCTTCTCGGCGGCTTCCTTGAAGGCGGCCGCGGCGATCCCCGGCACGCTGCCGCGCACCTCCAGGCGCATCTTCGTGATGCGGAACGCTTCGCCGACTTTCTCCAGAGTCGCGGAAGCCCGGGTGGAAATCTCGGTTGCCGGGGTCCCGGCGCGCTCCAGCCCCGCCGCCAGCGCCATGCTCAGGCAGGCGGCGTGGGCGGCCGCCAGCATCTCCTCGGGATTGGTGCCGGCTCCTTCCTCGAAGCGCGACGGGAACGAATAGCTTCCTTCGTAGACCTTCCCGACCTTTACCGTTCCCGATCCCGTCTTCAAGCCGCCTTTCCAGGCGGCGCTCGACGTCCGCGTTGGCATGGTCCTCTCCTTCCTTGTGAGCAGGGGGTTTGGAATTGGCTCCAGGGACCTCATTAAACACGCAACTCAGCCGCAAGACAATCGCGCCGGTCCGGCGATTCCGCGGGACCGCCATGGGCGTAAGATGAGCGCATGACGGCCCCCGCCCTCGTCTGGTTCCGGCAGGACCTCCGGCTGGAGGACAACCCCGCCCTGCAGGCGGCGATCGAACGCGGCGCTGGGGTGGTCCCGCTGTTCGTCTGGTCGCCGGAAGAGGAGGGGAGCTGGTCCCCGGGCGCCGCCTCGCGCTGGTGGCTGCATCATTCGCTGGCGTCACTGGACGAATCGCTGCGGGCTCTCGGCTCGCGGCTGGTGGTGCGGCACGGCCCCGCGCTCGCCGTCTTGCAGGATCTGCGCCGTGAGACAGGAGCGGAAGCGGTATTCTGGAACCGCCGCCTCGAGCCGCTGATCGTCCAGCGGGATCGGGCGATCGAGCGGCGGCTGAGAGAAGAAGGGATCGACGCGCGCGCCTTCAACGGCGCGCTTCTTTTCGAGCCGTGGGAGATCTGCAACCGCGCTGGAGGGCCGTTCAAAGTCTTCACCCCCTTCTGGCGGCACTGTCTGGCGCATCGAGCGCCCGAGCATCCTGTCGCTGCTCCCGCAAGCCTGCCGGGGGTGGAAGGCGCGGAAGCTCCCGCGTCGGCGCCCCTCGCAGCGCTCGAGCTGCTGCCGTCGATTCACTGGACGGCCGGTCTCGAGAAGGCCTGGAAGCCCGGAGAGGCCGGGGCGCGCGCCGCCTACGATCGGTTCGTGGAGAAGGATCTCGTCGGTTATTCGATTACCCGCGAGCAACCCGACCGCCCCGGCACCTCGCGTCTCTCGCCGCACCTCCACTTCGGCGAGATCAGCCCGCGGCGCATCTGGCACGTTCTGCACGATTGGGCCGGTCGGCGCTCCGCCGGCGGGGCGCTGCGGGCTTCGGAGGATTACCTCCGGGAAATCGGCTGGCGCGAGTTCGCCCATCACGTGCTGTTCCACTTCCCGCACACCACCGACAAGCCGATGCGCGCCGAGTTCGCCTCGTTCCCCTGGGAGCGCCGGCCGCGGGCGCTGCGCGCCTGGCAGCGGGGCGAAACCGGCTACCCGCTTGTGGACGCCGGCATGCGCGAGCTGTGGGCGACCGGCTGGATGCACAACCGGGTGCGCATGGTGGCCGCCTCTTTCCTGGTCAAGGACCTCGGCATCCACTGGCTGGAAGGGGCCCGCTGGTTCTGGGACACGCTGGTGGACGCCGATCTGGCGAGCAACTCGCTGAACTGGCAATGGAGCGCCGGATGCGGTGCCGACGCGGCCCCCTATTTCCGGATCTTCAACCCGGTCCTGCAAGGCGAGAAGTTCGATCCGGAGGGAGATTACATCCGGCGCTGGGTGCCGGAGCTGGCCGCCATGCCCAAGCGCTGGATCCAGCGCCCCTTCGAGGCGCCCGAGGAAGTCCTGTCGCGGGCGCGCGTGAGGCTGGGGAAGAGCTATCCGCGTCCGGTGGTGGATCATGCCGAGGCGCGGGCCCGGGCGCTGGCGGCGCTGCATCGCCTTCCCGATGACGAGGGGGAGGAGGAAGGGTGAGCGGAGCTATTTGATGTAGCCGAGCGAGCGGAGCAAATCGAGCTTCTCCGGGTCGTCGCCGTCGGTGGGGGAGATCAGCTCATGCTTGAGATGCTCTTCGTAAGAGGCGATCGTCTTCACCGGATAGCGCTCCAGGAAATCGGGCTGGAGGATCTCCTTCAAGACGCGTCCCTTCATGTCCTCGGCGACCGGCATTCCCAGCAACGCCAGGATCGTCGGCGTGATGTCGAGGACGTCGGCGTCGACCGAGACTCCCCGTCGAATCGGGCCGCCGGCGGCGATGAAGATCCCTTCGTGATCGTGCTCTCCCGGCTGGCCGATGCTGATGGTCCCCTTCTCGAGGGCCTGGGCATGGGCCTGCTCGAACGATCCGGGGAAATCATCCGGCGGCCTCGGCTGCGGCAGGCGGCCGGAGGCCTGGAATCCGTGGTCGGAGACCACGATCACGACGGTGTCCCGCGGCAGCGTTTTGAGCAGCCGCGCCAGAAAGCGGTCGTTGTGCATGCTGAGGCTCGGGATCAGCCGTCCGAGCCGCTTCACCTCTTCGGGCGGCACGCCGGAAAAGCTCTGCGGCTCGTAATCGTGCCAGAAGGTGTGCGAGACGGGGTCGTTGGCGACCAGGTAGATGCCGGTCAGATCCGGCACTTCCCGCGAGAGCATCCGCAGCGACATCTCCTCGTAGGTGCGCTGCTCGCAGTAGCTGAACTTGAGCACGCTCAGCCCGTGGGCGAAGATCGGCTTCTTGACGGCGAGAAACTCCGCCATCTCGCCGGGGCTGAACGCCGCCAGGTCACGAATCTCCTCCAGCGGCGGTCGTGACGGATCGACCCGCAACAGCGCCAGCTCCGAGGCGAGCTTGCGCGGGAAGGTCAGCAAGGAGGTCGGCGTCCCGTCGTGCCACTCGGAGAAGCGGCTCCGGGCCATCCGGTCGGAGACGATCCAGCCGCGCACCGGCTCCGCCGGCCAGGTCGCCCACCATCCCGCGAATCCCACCGTGTCTCCGAAAGCGCCTGCCAGGTTCCACAGCGCCAGGCTGCGGCGGTCGTTGGAGCTCACCAGCGTCGCGGTCTTGCCGTCGGGTGCTCCCGGATGGAGCACCAGGAAATCGCGAATTCCGTGGACGGCGGGCTCCTGTCCCGTGACCACTGTCGTCCAGACGGCCGGCGAGAGCGGCTGAGGAAGCGATTTCAACACGCCGCGGGCCCCGCGGGCGATCAGCTTCTGGAGACTGGGAAGGCTTCCGTCGCGCAACAGCGGATCGAGGACCTTGAAGGTCGCGCCGTCGATGCCGACCAGGACGATCTTGACGCCGGTCGGCCGGCCCAGAGCCGCGAGCGGCGGAAGGCTACGGCGTTCGGGGGCGGCGTCAGGCTTCGGCGATGCGGGCTTTGTCGGCGCGGCGGCGAGAAGACAGGGGAGGAGGAGCGCCAGGGTCCATCGCAGGAAGGCGCGGGACGCAGGTCGCCCGGAAACGCCCGAGGGGCGCGGCATGGCCGGGGGGGTAGCCATGCCGGTTGATACGGCGGCAAGACACGAACGGTTTCAGGTCCTGCGGAGCAGGTGCCGCAGCGCCGCATCCAGGTCGGGGTAACGAAACCGGTAATTCGAGGTCAGCAGGCGCTTCGGCTCGACGCGGGTGCTGGCCAGCAGCAGCGTCTCGCCCATTTCCCCGAAAAGGAGCCGCACGGCGAAGGCGGGCATCGGGAAGATCGTGGGGCGCTTGAGCGCGCCCCCGAGCGCTTTGGTGAACTCGGCATTGGTCACCGGCCGGGGACAGACGAGATTGACCGGCCCGCGGATTGGGTTGGTGTCCAGCGCGTGCAGAATGGCGCCCACCTCGTCGTCGATCGAGATCCAGCTCATGTACTGCTTCCCGTCGCCGAGCCGACCGGCGACCCCCATCTTGAAGGGAGGCAGCATCTTGGCGAGCGCGCCGCCGG